>JACRGZ010000199.1 GCA_016234155.1 Nitrospirota bacterium
CCAGTTTCCAGGGGGCGGTCGGGCCGTAGTTTAAGGGGCTTGTGAGGCATGCCATGGCCTCTATCCTGGAATGATGGAGGAGGTCGTCCCGGGTAAACCACCTGAGTATGCCTTGAAAAATGTCCTCTGTGTAAACTGTCACTCAAATACTGACAGGGATACCATAAAGATCTTGGGTGGTGTCAGGGTGCCTGTGGTTTACAATTCGGTAAAACCAGTCAAGCCTCTCTCTGGTGGCAATTTCTATTATGTAGCAAAGGATTTTGGTGACAGGAGAGGGCATAACGTGGAAGGTATTATTCCTCCAGGTGCAAACCTTAGAGGGACTCCGCCAGGATATGACAGAGAATCTGATCCCTCTATCATTGGATATAATAGTAAGAAGCCTCTCACATGTGCAGGCTCTAATGGCTGCCACGGCAATAGAAATGTGGGGGACCCATTTACTGCTATTATGGGGGCCCATCATGCAGATGATTCCCCTGTAGACGGCATTACTACAGCAAAGAGCTATAGATATCTGAAAAATACCAATAAGATAAAGGGTGTTCTCGGCATGGAGGATGAGGACTGGGAGCGTAACAGCTCTCCAAAGAAACATAATGAATACCCCATGACGATTAATAATCTCTGTGCAAGCTGCCATGGTGACTTTCACAGCAAGGATAAGGTAGGGAAAGGAAGCCCCTGGTTCAGGCATCCGACAGGTGTTACCCTGCCCAAAAGTGGTGAGTATATGAACTATAATCCTGATGTCTCACCACCGCCAGACAGACCTGATATAAGGATTTACAGCCTCGGTGCACCTGTTGCCAGGGAAACCATTCCAGAATCAGTAAGTGATGAGGTTAACCCTGGTAAGGACATTGTAATCTGCCTCTCATGCCATGTGGCACACGCAGGTCCTTACGAATCTGCCTTGAGATGGGATTATGATGCTATGATTTCAGGAGAGGAAGGTAAAGGCGGTTGTTTTATATGTCATACAGGAAAAGCAGAATAAAGGAGTCAACAGTCAACGGTCACTGGTCAATAACTAATGACTATTGACTAATGACTAATGACAAATGACATGAATAAGGTGAGGAAGGCGATAATCATAGGTCTTATAGCCCTGTTGTCAACCATTTTTGTCTGTGGGTTGGTTGATGCCAGGGTAAAAGGGAAGTGTAAGGATTGCCACAGTATGCATTCAACCTCTATCACACCATTTCCTGTTTTGACAAAGGGCGGCTGCCTGGGTTGCCATGGTCAGAACCCTAATGGGGTTCAGAATATTATAACTACCGGGAAGGCAAGGATTCCACAGGTAATTCACCATATGGAAAACGGTGATTTGGCTGGTGGAAACTTCTATTATGTTGCAGATGGCTATAATCCTGATTATTCTAAAGGACACAATGTATCAGGAATTTCCCTTCAGGAATCTCCACCTATGAATACACCGTCTGGTTTTATAGGAAGTGTTACAATCCCTGGCGGTATAGGGCCTGTAGAGTGGCCAGAGCAACAGCAACTCACCTGTGCTGGCACATGGGGCTGTCATGGTAACAGGACTATAGAAGACCCATTCAAATCCATTTATGGCGCACACCATACAGATGATAGCGAGATTGATGGTTCAACTGTGGGTAAAAGTTATCGCTTTCTCTACGGGATAAAAGGGAAGGAACATAAAGACTGGGAATATCTGGCTACCATTGACAATCATAATGGCTATGAAGGCGATATAAGTTATAGCAGTATGGATACCATAAGTTACCTCTGTGGTGAATGCCATGCGAAGTTTCATCCACATCCATATCTTGGTGGTATCAGGGAGGCCCTTAGAGAGACCCTTTGGCTCACACATCTTTCTGACATCGCATTTAGCGCTGTGCATGTTGGTTACGCAGGCTCAGAGTATCAGGACTATGTCAGGTACAGCTTGGAGACCCCTGTTGCCTATAATAATCCTACAGGAAGAGAGACGGTTGTTGGTGCTGATAGTATAATCATGTGCCTCTCATGCCACAGGCCACACGCAAGCCTCTATCCGGATATGTTGAGATGGGACTATACGAACATCTTTGCC
>JACRGZ010000204.1 GCA_016234155.1 Nitrospirota bacterium
AGGACACAGGCTGGCAGGATATTAGCGGATCAGTTATTACGCTCGGTTGGTTCTATAAGTGCGAACATAGCGGAAGGCTTTGGGAGGCGTCAGGGGAAGGAGTATTTGCACTATTTAGTGGTAGCGCGGGGGTCAACCACTGAGTCACTGAACTGGTATATAAAGGTTAGGGATATTGGATTGATAGACGGCATTGTGTATGATGGCAGAGAGGGAATTATCATAGAGTTGTTGAAGATGTTGAACAAGATGATTGGACAGGGTATCAGCGCTACCCGGTAGTTTTTCTAATTCACTAATTCACTTGAGTCTAACTCACTACTTTAGCTGACCTGATGAAAAAGGGATTGCGACCTAAGGTATATTGTGGGGGAGAAACCCCCACGTTACAGCATAGGAAGTGGAGCTATAGAAACTGATATGGAGATCAAGGTAGAATGCTATGCAGGACACAAGGGGGAAGAGACGCCGAGGCGGTTTTTCATTGGTGAACGGAAGATCGAGGTTATTGAAATAGTTGACTGCTGGCTGTCACCGGACCACCGATACTTCAAGGTTCGTGGAGACGATGGATTCCTTTACATCCTGCGGCATGATGCTATATCCATGGAGTGGGAGCTTACATTATTCAATGAGAGGGTAAAATGAGATTGCTTGTATAGTTCTACTGTTCGACAAATTCACAGTTCACGATAGGCTTTCAGGTGCTGACAATGACAACCAGTCAGTTAATCAATAACACAGCATCGGACCGATTTTCTTCATGGACATGGGGCGGCACAAAGATCGTTTTTATTTCAGACCGGGATGGAAACGACGAGGCCTATCTTATGGACCCGGATGGAGGGAATCCAGTTAATTTATCCAATGACCCCGCTGATGATGATCTCCCTGCCGCCTCCCCGGTCTATCAGGAGGGGGGAGGCTGCTTTATCGCCACAGCCGCCTTTGGAAGTTATCTCGATCCCCATGTCCGGATATTCAGGAACTTCAGGGACAATTATCTCCTGACGAATAGTCATGGACGGGCCTTTGTTGCTTTCTACTATAAATACCCACCCCCTGTAGCTCTATTTATTAGCAGGCATGAAAACATACGAACAGCCACCCGCTGGGTACTAACACCGGTAGTCTTCGGAATCGAATATCCCTTAGCTTCTCTATCATTCATAATTCTTATAACGGGACTCATAGTCTATAGCCCGTTCTATAGATGGATGAAGAGGGGAAACAGGATGTCAAATTGAGGATACAGTTGTGAAACTTTTGTCAAACAAACCCTCGGCATTGGGTCACCGGTCACTAATTCTCATTATGCAACATTGAAAAACCCATCTTCAAGCAAACTTGGGCTGAATGAAGGGCAGGTCAAGGCAGTGATGTATATGAAGGAGAAGGGGTGGATTACAAACAAGAAGTATCGTGAAATGACTGAACTTTCAGACGAAGTGGCAAGGATAGACATAAACGAATTAGTTGAAAAAGGAGTATTGTTATCAAAGGGAAGAGGAAGGAACGTCCATTATGTTCTTAAATAATTTGGCAATTGGTTGGCATTTACTTGGCGGTTCTGGAGATTATCTGGCAGTTGGCAAATCGAGCTAAAGCAGCAATTCTCGGGTCCGACTTCCGCGAATTCCGGGGAAATCATACGGAACTTCTACTGTGGATTATAGAATTGATTATGCTGTTACCAGAATACATTCCTGGCGGCTGTGATCTCCACTATGATGTAGACGGCCACTCTCAAGCTCATTTGCCTGTTGCCATCAGCACCCGCTCTGCTGCTTCCGGCAGCGCGATAGGCACAAACATTGACGCTGGGTAAAGATAGCCGTTAGGCTCTGACTTGTCCTCATCAATGAGGCGGAGCATGTTGTGCGCCTCTGCCTCTGAATCTGGCAGCGTGCGGTAGACTTTGCCCAGTATCAAGCTTGCCGGATTGCTGTCGTTGTTGATGCAAATCACAAAATCACTCATTAAATCACCTTTTTAATTTTGAAATCTTTACGACCAATGCCGTGCGCTTCAAACCAATGTATCTCGGCTTTGTAAATCGTACCATCTGCTAATCGCACACTTGCCACGCCCTTCATCTTCCTCCAGCGCCCCTTGCCATAAGTACGTTCCAGATGGTGACGTATGTACACGCCCCGGCCCTCTGCGATTGTCTCAATATCTCTGATTTCGCAGAGGATCTCAAATTCTTTCATCAATCATAGCCCCATTGTACGCCCTTTTGGTTCTGTCGCACCGTCAAAAACATTATTGAGTAATTTTACTATAACTCACTTGAGTCTAACTCACTACTCTTTATACACTCCCATCTTCCTGAACTTCTCATATCTCATTACGGCAAGCTTATCTCCGGGGATTGACTCGATCTCTTTCAATGCCTTCACTAATGCCTCTTTTAGATTTTCTGCTGCCTGAGCAGGAGCCCTGTGAGCCCCGCCTATCGGCTCTTTAACTATAGTATCTATGACCCCGAGTTTTTTAAGATGCTGGGCTGTCAGTTTTAAGGTGTCTGCTGCATCCGCGGCCTTTGTCCCGTCACCCCACAGGATGGCGGCACACCCCTCGGGTGATATTACAGAATATATGGCATGTTCCAGCATGATAATACGGTCTCCGACCCCTATGGCAAGCGCCCCACCGCTCCCGCCTTCTCCTATTACCGACACGATAATCGGCACCTCAAGGCTGCACATTTCAAACAGATTCCTTGCTATGGCCTCTGCCTGCCCCCTTTCTTCAGCCCCTATGCCAGGATATGCCCCAGGGGTGTCTATGAATGTGATGATCGGTTTCTTGAACTTTTCTGCCAGGTGCATGAGGCGTAACGCCTTTCTGTACCCTTCAGGATTAGACATACCGAAGTTTCTGTATATCTTTTCTTTAGTTCCAGTCCCCTTCTGGTGTCCTATAACCACTACAGGTCTTTCTCCCAATATGCCGGCCCCGCCAATTATCGCCGGGTCGTCTGCAAAGTGCCTGTCACCATGAAGCTCAATAAAGTCTTCTATAAATGAACTTATATAATCCAATGTTGTGGGCCTGTTTTGATGCCTAGCCACCTGTGTCTTCTG
>JACRGZ010000201.1 GCA_016234155.1 Nitrospirota bacterium
ACTACTCAGCATATTGAATAACTTAATGATAATGAATAACACTAAACAAAAAATGAAAAATGTTTAAGTGTTTTTTGTGTCTCTTTTAGTTCTTTGAGGCAAATTTTCATTATTCATTTCTTGTTATATGTTTTTTTATTTTCTTGAGGATCAAAAATAACACCTGCTGAGTAGTTACTATTATTTCAAATCTAACCCACCCTACACATTAGGGATATTTTCATATGAAAAAGCGCTGGATAATAGGGGAGGGGGACTCTGCACTGCAGGAACAACTATGTGCGGCAATCAACATTACACCACTTGTATCCAGGATACTTATCAACCGCGGCATCAGGGACATAACCTCTGCACGGGATTTCCTCCAGGTCTCTTATAGAAACCTCATAGACCCCTTTCTCTTAAACGATATGGAGAAGGCCGTCTCCCGCATTACGGACGTTATACGCAATAAAGGGCGTATTATGATATGCGGTGACTATGACGTTGACGGTGTTACGGCAAGCGCCCTGTACATAGAGTTTTTTAAGAAATATGGAGTGGATGGAACCCTCTATATTCCTGACAGGATGCGGGAGGGATACGGCCTGAACGAGGCTGCCGTACTTATGGCCAGGTCTCAGGGTATTGATGTAATCCTTACCGCTGATTGCGGCACGACCTCGACAGCCCCTGTAAGACTTGCGCAAAGTCTTGGTATAGATGTCATCGTCACTGACCACCATGAACCGCCTAAGGAGCTTCCGGATGCATTCGCCATGATCAATCCCAACAGACACGATTCCACCTATCCGTTTAAGGGGCTTGCAGGGGTAGGTGTGGCCTTTAAACTGGTACAGGCTCTGTCCCAGATGTTAGAGGCAAGAAGTCAGAGGTTAGAAGTCAGAAGTCAGAAGTCAGAGGCCAGAATTAATCTTACATCTGACTTCTGGCCTCTAACTTCTTCTAATGATGATTTATCGTCCTGCCTTGACCTCGTTGCCCTCGGCACCATTGCTGATGTCGCCCCTATCACCGGGGAGAATAGATTCTTTGTCAAAGAGGGATTAAGGCTCCTTACAGAGGGGAAGAGGGTTGGCATTGCCGCACTTAAGGATGCAGCCGGTATGAGAGGCGGTGATGTTACTGCAGGCGCTGTAGGCTTTATCCTTGCCCCCCGTATTAATGCCTCAGGCCGGCTATCAAAGGCTGATATGGCTGTAAGATTATTGACAACAAAAGACCCTGAGGAGGCAAGGCATATCGCTTCCTACCTTAATCAGATGAATGAGGAAAGGCAGAGGATAGAGGCAAAGATCAAGAATGAAGTAAGGGAAAAGATAGCAAAAGAGATGGATATAAACAGAGAGAAGGTTATTGTGATGGCATCGGGGGAGTGGCATCAGGGGGTGATAGGGATTGTGGCATCAAAGATCGTGGATGAGTTCTACCGCCCCTGCATCCTTATATCGCTGCAGGAGGATGGAAACGGTAAAGGGTCGGCAAGGAGTATCCCGGGCTTCAATATATACGAAGGTCTTGAGGAGTGCAGTGACCTGATCGAAAAATTTGGCGGACACAAATATGCGGCAGGATTAACAATAAAGGGCGCCAATATACCATTGCTCCGTGAAAGGCTGTCGGTCGTGGCCGGAGATAGATTGAGCGAAGAGGATTTTATCCCGCGACTCATCATGGATGCCGAGATTGACCTTGAAGAGATAAGCTTTCCACTGCTGAAAGAGATGACATTGCTGCCGCCTTACGGGGTTGCAAACCCCGAACCTGTTATTGTATCCCGTGGGCTGAGGGTTATGGAGCCTAAGCTCGTTGGGAAAGACCACCTGAAGATCAAGCTCAGAAGAGGCGGGACTTATTTGGACTGTATTGGATTTAACATGGCTTCGGCGTATAATAATATAATAAAAACAGGAGGGGAGATTGACGCTGCTTATACCCCTGAGCTTAACTTATGGAACGGGACATACGGGATACAGTTGAAGCTGAAGGATATGCGTGTAAGCGATGGATAGGTTAGACAGCAGTTAAATGCAAATATCAAAAATCAAATATCAAAATGAAAAATAAAAATTCAAAGAGAATTTATATTCTTTTTACATTTGAGGCTCTTGCAAAAGTCTATGTCATCCCCGAAATCTTCTATCGGGGATATGCTTTTTCAAGCACTTAGAACCAGATTCCCGCTCAGAATCCCTGCGGGAATGACAAAATGGGGACTTTTGCAAGAGCCTCATTTTAAATTAAATTTTGATTTTTGACATTTTATTTTTGATTTATATATATGCCGAACGTCGAAGAATTAATACAAAAGGTCCTTGAATACAACCCACAGGCGGAAGTGGGCTTGATAAGGCGGGCCTATGAATTTGCCGCAAATGCCCATAAGGGACAGGTCCGCAAATCCGGTGAACCTTTTCTCAAGCATCCTATTGAGGTGGCGCATATCCTTGCAAAGATGAAGATGGATGCAGCATCCATTGTTGTCGGCCTTCTCCATGACACGGTTGAGGACAGCCTTACAACGGGCGAAGACATTACAAGAGAATTTGGCAGTGATATGGCGGGCATTGTTGACGGTCTGACAAAGATAGGCAAGGTTGAGTTTCTTTCAAGGGAGGAAAAACAGGCTGAGAACTTCAGGAAGATGATATTATCAATGGGGAAGGATATCCGTGTCATATTAATAAAACTTGCTGACAGGCTCCACAACATGAGGACACTTGACCCGCTCACGCCGGATAAGCAGAAGAGGATTGCCCGGGAGACCCTGGAGATATATGCACCTATTGCAAACAGGCTCGGTATAGGGTGGATGAAGGTAGAGCTCGAGGACCTCTCTCTCAACTACCTCAAACCTGAGGTATATGCCGACCTTGCCAATAAGGTGGAACTCAAAAAAGCTGAAAGGGATAAATATATAGAAGAAGCCATAGAGATTGTAAAACAGAATCTTAAGGTTTATGGTTTTCAGGCAAACGTTTATGGCAGGACTAAGCACTTCTACAGCATATATCAGAAGATGGAGTCTCAGGGAATAGCCTTTGAAGAGATATATGACCTCTCCGGTATCCGTATCATCACTGACACAAAGGTCAACTGCTACGCAATACTCGGGATGATCCACTCTATATGGACACCTGTGCCGGGAAGGTTCAAAGACTTTATAGGGGTGCCGAAGTCCAATAGGTATCAGTCACTCCATACCACCGTAATAGGACCAAGGGGACACAGGGTAGAGTTTCAGATACGGACCGAGGAGATGCATAAGATAGCAGAGGAAGGTATAGCGGCGCACTGGAAGTATAAAGACCGCGGACAGATAGATACCAAAGACCACAAGATATATAACTGGCTCAGGCAGATGATGGAGTGGCAGCAGGACTTAGTTGACAGCAAGCAATTTATGGACTCTGTCAAGGTAGACCTCTTTCCCGATGTTATCTACGTCTTTACCCCGAAAGGGGATGTCAAGGAGTTAATAAGGGGGGCTACTCCGGTAGACCTTGCATATTCCATCCATACCGAGATAGGCAACCGGTGCATGGGTGCAAAGGTCAACGGCAAGATGGTGCCGCTGCGTCATCATCTCAAGAGTGGTGATACGGTAGAGATAATAACAAACCCCACCCATGTCCCGAGTAAAGACTGGCTCAAGTTTGTCAAGACACCGAGGGCACGGAACAAGCTTAAGCATATCATTAAACTTGAGGAGCGGAGGCGAAGTCTGGAGATAGGGCGTAAGCTCCTTGAGAAAGAGCTGCAGAGGATAGGGGCAAGTATCAATAGTTTAATTAAATCTGAAAAGTCCGGGGATATATTGCGTAACCACAATGTCAGGGATTTTGATGAGCTTTTCATATTAGTTGGTTATGGCAAGGTCTCGGTAAAACAGATTATCAGGGAGGTATTCCCTGAAAGAGAGGAGAAGGAAGAGACACAGGAACGTGTTGAGATTACAAAACACAAACGCGTCTCCGGCGGTGTGAAGGTAAGAGGGGTTGATGACATACTCTTACATTTTTCCAAGTGCTGTAATCCGGTGCCAGGGGACAGGATAATAGGTTATATCACCCGCGGGAGGGGATTATCCATTCACGCAGCAACCTGCCCCAACGTTGACGAGCTGGATTACGATAAAGAGCGTTTGGTAGGCGTGGAATGGGATGTGTCAGAGCCGTCCACATATCCGGTAAGGATATCTGTCTTGACTATTGACCGCCCCGGACTGCTTGCCAGCGTTTCGACATCTATTACCTCTTCAGAGGCCAATATCAGTCATGCCGACATATCTACCACTGAGGATAAAAAGGCGGTCCTCAATTTTGTTATTGAGGTAAAGGATCTCCCGCACCTTGAGAGGATCATTCAGAAGATAGAGCAGCTTAATGGTGTCCTGCAGGTTAAGCGGATGATGGGAAGGTAAGATTAAATATCAAAAGTCAAAAATCAAAATGACAAAGTAAAATTCAAACATAAAACATAAAACATAAAACATAAAACATTACTTTTTACGAAGCCATTACTTTTTACATTTTAATTTGTCATTTTGATATTTGAATTTTGTCAACAGTTATATGAGGTTCTTGCAAAAGTCTGTGTCATCCCCGAAATCTTCTATCGGGGATATGATTTTCTGTAATAAAACACTAGATTCCCGCTAAAACCATGCGGGAATGACAACATTTTTATACTTTTGCAAGAGCCTCATAT
>JACRGZ010000202.1 GCA_016234155.1 Nitrospirota bacterium
TCAATTTATTGTTGTTATGATGATTCCATTAAAACAAGGATTGAAACTTTGCAACCGCGCTCCACAGCGATATTATATTGGCGTTGTTATGATGATTCCATTAAAACAAGGATTGAAACATGCAATATTCAGGGTATGTCCGAGAACATTCAGAAGAGTCCGGGCATTTTGAGATAGAATTCCCCTTGAGAAATCTTTTATCGCAGACTGTATCCGTCCCTTCAGTTCGCTCATTTTTTTAACCTCTCCAGCAATTGTCTCCCTTTAGCCGTCAGCCTGTAACGCTGAAGACGGCTTTGGGGTTTATCCGGGATAGTGCGCTCAATATAGCCGACTTCCAGAGCAGGCTGCAGATAGGTATATAGAAAAGAGGGGCGATGCGACAGTGTCAAGAGATCCATCAATTCGCCTGTACTTGCCGCTTTTTCCGGAAACGCTGCAACAAGCCGGGCCACTTGTTCGGCCACTTGTTCGGTGACTTGTTCGGTGACTTGTGGGGTGACCTTGGAAACAGCCTTATAAACAGTCACCATAAACCCAGGAGTTATTTCTTTAAACTCAGGGGGAGGAAGGCCATAGGCCTTGAATGCGTTGAGAATCCGATTTATTCCTGAGCCATATCTTTCTATCAGCCCGGCTGCCTTAAAGACCTCTGCAACCTTCTTGTTACGGGCATTTGAAACATAATTACCTTTTAACAGTTTTTCAATGGTAATGCCCTCAGGCAGTCCACCTGGATTAAAAAATTGTATTTTATCGTCAAATACCTTGATTATAGAATCTGCGGTACTTGTATAGTCCCGGTGTATGATTGCATTAATGACTATTTCACGGATGGCATCGAGCGGATAGTCCCAGCGCTCTTCCCGCTGGGGCCTGCCGGTGATGATGTATGCCTTGTTGATGTGCTTTTTAATAAAATCCATGACGCCATCTACCTCTGAAAAGAGGTCGGTTTTGAGAGTGGCGCCATCCTTGATAATAGTCTCTGTCTGAAACCTGCCGAGTTCGATCGTGCTGATAAACGACTCTCCGGCCATAAAAAGGAGAAGGCAGGCATACGTTATTTTCCCCTCCCGCATCAGTTCAAATTTCTGCAATACGGTAAGGGGGTCATCCATGAGAGACTTTTCTTTGTTTAAGTTGACCCGCTCGATAAAATTCTGAACCTTGACGAGGGAAATCTCTTTCTCGGTATGGTATTCGTCAATGTGAAAATCCCAGCTTGAGTTAAACGTCCGGAGGTGCATGTTAACGACTTCAGAGACTGAAAGCTGATGATTGGCATTTTTGACGCGCCTGTAGTATCGTCCCTTGCATGAAACAGGTTTTATCGGGGATTCCGGGACTGACAGGATAACAACCTGCTTCCCCTTCAAAGAGATTGTCTCCGCATCAGGGATAATCGCCTGCACCGTCAGTTGTTTCGTCTGGTTGATCCATGTCGGGATTGTTTCTTTGTCAAATCTGAACTCCTGCAGCCTTTCCGTTATCCGATATGCCGACAAAGACTTTCCCCCCTTTGGTATTGGCAAAGGCAACGAGCGTTTCAATCACTTCCCTGTCGAAGCTGGTTTTGAACTCAACAGTTTCCGATTCACCTGAGGGAATGGTCTTTATGTTCTTTGAATCTTTTGTCATGCCGATTCTTCCTCTTTGATAATCAGCCAGGTGATCAGTTCAAAGTCATCCGACCCTTTGACCTGCTGGTTCTGTGGCGGCAGTTGACCACTACGGCCGGAAATCAGGGCGCCGATAGCCCTCTTTTATTAATTCTCTGAGCAAGGAAAGCTTTGCATCCCTTTCAATCGTAACCGTACTTGCCTTATTGTAGAGGCTCTGCATCTGTCCCCTGTCTCTGGCAAGGTCATCCAGCCACCTGTCAACATCGAGATGTCTGAGGGAATATTTAATCTTTTTCCAACCTCCCAGGCATCTTCCGTTTCTTCATCACCGTCTGTAACGTGGAGGTCATCAAGGTCTATCTCCTCAGAGGCCAACATGGATTTCTTGAATTCCTGTATCCTTTTCTCAAGCTCTCCTATCTTCCTGACGGTGCGATCCATGGATATTGCAAATGAGTTGACCGAGCTTTCGAGCCTCTTCAGGAAGTTCACCTTCATCATGCCGATGAGGTAATTTTCCATGTCCCCCTGAGTAAAGTTTATGACCTTCTCCTTATCGTAGTCCTCTTTGAATTCAGGTTTAACATATTGACAGGTCATTGATCTCCCTTTTGGGTCTTTTTGACCAGTGTGTAAATTTATTCTGGGCGACTTTTAAGGTTTCCGAGATGCCGGCAAGATTAAAGGATTCTCTAAAGGCGTCATCCTTTTCCTCTGTGATAAAATAGATCTGGTTTCTCAGGCCCCTTAGATTATTGTTTACCGGCGTTGCTGACAGCATGAGGACCTTTGTCCTCACCCCTTGTTTCACAATATCATTCATAAGCCTTTCATAACGGCTCATCCTGATAGTGTTACCTTCCTCATCTTTCTTTCCCTTTGTATTGTTTCTGAAGTTGTGTGATTCATCTATAACGACAAGGTTAGAATCATGCTGGATTTTATCTTTAAGGAAATCACCAACCTTGCCCCTTCCCTGGTTGTCCCTAATCGCTGATGGCAACTCTTTTGGCACTAAGGTCTGCCCCATTTCTTACTTTATTATGATGTCAGTTACAAACCTATAACCCTTGAATAATAAATCACATTTTATACTAAACTGATATTTTTTCCAACAGCAAGATACGTTTGTCATCTCCAATGCCTGGGGACTTGTGATACGTTCTGTCAGCAGATACTCACAGGCTTTCCTGCAAATCCCTTTCTCAATCTCTGGATAATGTCTTCCACAAAACCTTTATTAAGCCATTTATGCAGGTTCATGCGTTGGTATATTTGAAGAGTCTTTGATGTGTAGTTCATCCTGTCAATGATAATGCTATCGACATGGGGGATTATTTTCTTCAGGAGTGCCTCAGGGTCCATAGGAAGCACCGGGCCTATAAAGGCATAGGTCTTTATTCCATGGTCATGGAGCGTCTTAAGGGCGTTGATCCTTGCAGCAATAGGGGGTGCCTTTGGTTCAAAAACCTTCCTGATCGCCTCATCATCGGTGGTGATGGTAATACCAACCTCTATATCTTCAAATCTCTTAATCAGGTCCATGTCTCTCAGGACAAGAGGGGATTTAGTGAGGATATCCACAGGGAACTGGTGTTGCAATAGGACTTCGAGGCACTGCCTCGTAATTTTATATCTCCCCTCGAGCGGCTGGTAGGCGTCCGTTACTGAACTGATTATGGCTCTCCCTTTTTCTTTCCTCTTAAGCTCTCTCTGCAGGACCTCCGGTGCATTGATCTTTACATCTACAAAGTTCCCCCATGCCTCTGTATGACCGGTGTATCTTTTCATGAATGTCGCATAGCAGTATCTGCAGCCATGAGAGCAACCTGTATAGGGATTGATACAGTAATCCACACCAGGGATTCCCGACTTTGTAAGGATGGATTTAACTCTTATTTCTTTAATAATTAAGCTCATTAGTCTGATAAGGAGTTAGATTAATTTTAACCTTTTACCTGAGCATTTACAAATTTGATTAGGGGCGATAATCCTTGCCTTACACCCTCTCCATTTGCTAATATTTAACCATCTTGATGACCCCCTCACCCTGACCCTCTTCACCAGGGGAGGGATAAGAATAGGAGCAAGGGAATAATGAGATATGCAACCTGCCCCCAGTGTGGGGCCAACATTAAACCTGCTAATCCATTTCCTACTGTAGACATTATTATTGAACTCGGAGGGAAGGGGATCGTTCTGATCAAGCGTAAGAATCCGCCTTACGGGTGGGCTATACCAGGGGGGTTTGTTGATTATGGGGAATCCCTGGAAGAGGCAGCGGCACGGGAGGCATTGGAAGAGACTTCTCTCAAGGTAGAGCTTGTGAGGCAGTTTCATGTTTATTCTGCACCTGACCGTGACCCGAGACAGCATACCATTGCAACTGTCTTTATTGCACGAAGCGCAGGGGTGCCAAAGGCGGCGGATGACGCAAAAGAGGTGGGGATATTTAAAAGGGAGACGCTGCCTGAGGATTTAGCCTTTGACCATAGGAAGATACTGGAGGATTATTTTAATAGAAGGTACTAATGGGAGATGCGGATGCGAGTATTATCTTTTCCCCGTTACGAATATTATACATACTGCCCTGCCACATAGCCTGATGCCCAGGCCCAGTGTAGATTGTATCCTCCAAGTTCTCCTGTCACATCCATCACCTCCCCTATGAAATAAAGACCCGGGACCCTCCTGGCCTCCATCGTCTTAGAGGATAATTCCTCTGTATCAACCCCACCGAGGGTAACCTCAGCCCTTTTATATCCTTCTGTCCCGGCCGGTTTTATCGTCCACTTGTGGACCAGATGGGCAATATTTCTAAGTTCTTTATCTGTATAATGATTGATTGGTTTTGATTGAATATATGACTTACACCATTTCCCGGCAAAGCGTTTCGGAAGATATTGAGAGAGGAGATTCTTCATCTCTATTTTGCTTCGCTGTTTTGTCATCAATAATTCATAGGCGTTCATGTCCGGTAATAAATTAATGTGGATGTCATCACCCTTGGTCCAATAGGAAGAAATCTGCAAAATAGCAGGGCCACTCAGTCCCCGGTGAGTAAAGAGGATATCTCCCCGAAAATTCTTTCCATGACAACTGACCTCTGCATCGGTGGAAAGGCCGCTTAACTCCTGGAATATTTTCGGGTCTTCCGGATTAAATGTGAAAGGAACAAGGGCCGGTCTTAATGGAGTAACCTTGAGATCAAACCGTCTGGCTATCCTGTAGCCTATATCTGTCGCACCCAGTTCCGGATAAGATAATCCCCCTGTGGCAACAA
>JACRGZ010000203.1 GCA_016234155.1 Nitrospirota bacterium
CAAGGAATAGTCTTACAGCCTTGTGGACACTGCCGTTGAGAATGGCAAGAGCTATTACTACAAGCTTGAGGAGGTGGATGCTCATGGGAATAGGGCGCAGTATGGGCCGGTGGCAGCGGTGGCAGATCAGGGCGGAGGAGGCAGCGCCAACCCCTGCCTACACTATAGTGGCCTACGCTGACGGTCCTGCAAAGTTCCTCTCCGGTGAGGTGGCGGACGAGGAGACGGTTACGATAGTTCTCAACTCTACCCTTCTTAAGGGGCCGCTGCGATTCCTTCCCTTTCACCGTCAAAAGTATATCCACTGGTAGGAGAATCCAGAGGGGCCACTGTGATGCGGCTGGCTGTTGCTCGTATGTTGGTTCTAATATCTTCAGATAACAACTGGCTATTTAATTCCAGAATACGGGCAGCAACCCCGCTTACATGAGGAGCTGACATGCTCGTCCCTGACATCCGGGTAGTACCGCCGCCAAGTTTTGTGGAAAGTATCCCCACTGTTCGGGCGAAACACCCGCCTGAAATGTCCTCCTTAGTCTCCCCGGGCGCTGATACTGTCACACCTATTTTACTTACACTATCGAATTTTCCATCTGTTGTAAAATATGAAGCTGTATCAGCCTTGATATAACCATTATAGAATTTACACTTATTCGAGCCATCCCCTGCAGTTGTACTGGCTATAGCCATAACTTCAGGATAGGTTCCTGGTACCTGTTGGGAGACCTCCTTACCAGGATCATTTCCAGCAGAGACTACAACCGGGATACCAAGATTAACTATATTCTGGATAGCCTGACGTAGAGCTGGGTCATCATCAAGGGTTCCTTCGCGGCCAAGACTCATATTTACTACCCGAATTGGCGGGGTAAGATAATTTGCACTCTGATATATCCAATCCAATCCGCCGATAACTGTGGCATCACTGCCGGATCCGGTTTGATCAAGCACCTTCACGGCATAAGGAATAGCGTCCGGTGCAACTCCCACTACATCAATGGTGTTATTAATCGCTGTAATGATGCCGGTTACATGGGTTCCATGTCCGTTATCATCCTGACAAGAGGAGAAGGTGGTAAAACAATACTCCTTATTCGGTTGCAGGTCATTATGATTGAAATCAATACCGGTATCAACCACTGCCACACCGATTCCCTTGCCGGTTCCTGCTCCACTGCCAGGAGAGGCCCCGATTCGATTAACCCCAGCAGGAATAATCTGTCCCGATGTGGTTTGCCCCCCTCTTATATTTCCTGTTGCAGAGACTACATGGGCATGTACCTTCCTGTCCGGGATTATAGCTGCCACTCGAGGGTCTCTCTGAAGCGCTGCAAGCGCCTTCTCGTTAGGAATATGTACAGCCGTACCAGAGACAATATGGTAATTAAACCTCATAACCGCCCCTGCCTGCCGCACGGCTGCTTCCCTATCGACAACCGATGTCTCATCACTGAACGTTACAATAAAATCACCAGGTAGGGGAGCCTGTGCATGTATTGCTGTGACAGAGAGATGGGTCATTAAAAAGAACGTTATTAATGGTAGTAGAAATGAGATAATCTTATATTGTTTCATTGTAAACCCTCCTGTTAAAGTTAAAATTATAAAAGATCATACTGAATAAATTAAGCAAGTATTATGCCAACTATATAGAGGGATGGAAAATTTAATATATTATCAGCATCTATCGCTTGAATTATTTGAGCAGATATTATAATCTTGCCGTATATTAATATTTCTTCTTAGAAAAAACAAGAAAATTTTTATCCAGGGTGTCGAGGTGTCACAATAATTTTTTATATTGACATAAAAACCTGACCCCTGTTATCCTATCCCTATCTAAAAAATCATACCATTCTTGAAATCTTTTATCGTTAAAGGAGGTAAACGGGATGTCAGAATCTATGATCTCTAATTCTATAACCTTATTGGATATTATTAAAGAGGCTATTAAAAAAGAGCACGAGTCCCATGACTACTACTTCAGGGCTGCATCAGTGGCTGTCAGACCGGCCGCAAAGAATATGTTTCTCAAATTGGCCGAGATGGAAAAGGGACATGCCGGTGAACTGATGAGGCATCTCTCTGACCTCGAAGCCCAGATTCAGGTAGATAAGGCGCTTACTGCAAGTTTCTGAAAAGTTTAGGACAAGTAGTTTCAAAGCGGGGTGAACAATATGGATGTCAAAAAAGATGATTTGCTCCGGTTGTACCACTATCTGAAATTGACCCGCCATTTAGAGGACCGGGTTACCGCATTATATCGTCAGGGAAGAATCCTTGGTGGTGCATGGACAAGTAACGGAATGGAGGCCATCTCTGTTGGTTATGCCTGTGCGCTTGACAAGGATGACGTTATCGCACCGTATTTCCGGGACATGGGGGCATTTCTCGTCAGGGGCATTACTCCAAAAATGATAATGGCACATTACCTCGGGAAAAAGGGTGGTGTGACAGGCGGTAAGGAAGGGAATGTACATGTAGGTGATATCAGACTTGGTATACTGGGTTACCCAAGTCACCTTGCTGATAACTATCCTGTTGCAGTTGGAGTTGCCCTTTCTTTTAAGATAAGAGGTGAAAAAAGGGTTGTTACGGCATGCACAGGGGATGGCGGTACCAGCCGTGGAGACTTTCACGAGGCCATGAACATGGCATCTGTATGGAAGGTGCCTGTTGTATTCTTCTGCAATAATAACCAGTATGCATACTCTACTCCCCTGAGACTCCAGATGGCGATTAAAAATGTGGCAGAACGGGCGCTGGCTTATGGTATGCCTTCAGAGACGGTGGACGGGAATGATGTCATAGCTGTATATAGCGCTGCGAAGCGCGCATATGACAGGGCCCGTGCAGGAAAAGGCCCGACATTTATCGAGTGCAAGACTATGCGTATGCACGGGCATTCAGAACATGACGCCGCTAAATATGTACCCAGGGAATTGCTTGAAGAATGGAAGAAAAATGACCCCCTAATTAATATGGAAAGATATCTAACCTCTAACAAGGTTGCAACCCCGGAGGAAATGGGGTCTATAGATAAACGTGTCAGAGAAGAGATTGAGGAGGCGGAAGAGTTTGCTGAGAAAAGTCCTTTACCCGATGGAAAAGAAGCTTTAGAAGGGGTGTATGCCACGCCTGTTTAGGTGAGTACGGTTTGTCCCTACGTCTTCGGGTGCTCGCAATGACAAGAAGACTGGGGCGGGATTTTCAGATGAACCGCCATGAGCCGGGGCTCACAAAGGAGGATGAAAATAATCCCCCCATCCCCCCTTTAGAACAGGGGGGTAAAAGTCCCCCTTTTTTAAAGGGGGATTTAGGGGGAGTATGGGGTAAGGGTGGATTTGAAGGAGGTATTTTCAGATGAAAGAAGTAACTTACTTAGATGCTATTCGTGAAGCGCTGGATGAGGAGATGACACGGGACAGGGATGTGTTTCTCCTTGGTGAGGATATAGGATTTTATGGCGGCGCCTTCAGGGTAACTGAAGGACTCTATGAAAAATATGGGCAGTGGAGGGTGATAGATACACCTCTTTCTGAATCCGGTTTTACAGGGGCTGCTGTAGGGGCGGCGCTGATGGGGATGAGACCTGTTGTGGAGATGCAGTTTGCTGATTTTATCTCCTGCGCCTTTGACCAGATTGTGACAGTAGCCGCAAAAAATTTCTATCGTTGGGGGGGTAAGACTCCGGTTGTAATAAGGGCCCCATTCGGCGGCAATATCCATGGAGGGTCTTTCCATTCCCAGTGTCCCGAGGGCTGGTTCTTTAATGTGCCTGGTCTTAAGATGGTTGCACCTTCCAATCCATATGATGCAAAGGGGCTGATGAAGGCAGCTATACGTGATGATGATCCGGTAATATTTTTTGAGCACAAGTACCTCTACAGAAGAATAAAGGGAAGTATTCCTGATGAAGACTACGTAGTTACCATAGGTAAGGCAAAGGTTGTCCGGGAAGGAAAAGACATTTCTGTTATAACCTATTCAGCCATGGTTCATACTGCCTTAGAGGCGGCACAGATCCTCGAAGGTGAGGGGATCAGCGCAGAGGTAGTGGACCTCAGGACATTGCTGCCGCTTGACAAAGAAGGAATTTATAATTCTGTAAAGAAGACCAATAAGGTGATTATATTATATGAAACTCCGAAAACCGGCGGGATTGGCGGTGAGGTTGCAGCGCTGATATCAGAGGACATATTTGATTATCTTGATGGACCTGTTGTAAGAATAGGCGCGAAGGATACCCCTGTCCCTTATAGCCCGCCCATGGAAGAGTTCTATTTACCCAGCGTAGATAATGTTGTTGAGGCCGCTAAAAAATTAGCAGGTTATTGATATTAAGGGTCTCAAAATTGAATAGACATCATTGAGGAAATCTCCCCTAACCCCTCTTTTTCAAAGAGGGGATTATCCCTCCCTTTGGAAAAGGGAGGTTAGGAGGGATTTTGCAAAGAAATGTCGTCATTATTCTGAGA
>JACRGZ010000205.1 GCA_016234155.1 Nitrospirota bacterium
CTGCCGGTCATTATCTCCGGGGAAAGCGGAACCGGAAAAGAACTGGCGGCAAGGGCGCTCCATTTTGACAGTTGCAGAAAGGCGCACAACTTCATTGCTATCAACTGTGCGACCCTGAAACCGGAACTATTAGAGAATGAGCTCTTCGGCCATGTTAAAGGGGCATTCACGGGGGCCCTGGGCTTTAAGGAGGGTCTCGCAAAACTGGCAGACAGCGGTACCCTTTTTATTGACGAGATAGGTGATATGAATCAGGTGGTTCAGGCGAGTCTCCTCAGATTTATAGAGACAGGCATATTCAGACCGCTCGGGTCGAGTAAAGAGGTCAGTGTGAATACGAGGATTGTGGCCGCTATAAATAAAGATATAGAGGATGAGGTAAGGGCAAAGAGATTCCGTCAGGACCTTTATTACAGATTGAATGTCTGCCGGATCAATATTCCTCCTCTCCGGGAAAGGGCTCAGGATATTCCCATCCTTGCTATGCATTTCCTTTCAATGTTTACCACGACGTCGGGAAAATCTGTCACTTTGTCTCCCGGTGCAGTCGAACTGATGATGCTCCATTCATGGCCTGGGAATGTCAGGGAACTTTTCCATGTCCTCCAGAGGGCCGTCGTTTTGCTGAGTAGAAGAGATGATACCCTTACGAAGAGACATATTGAAGAGTCCCTTCACTCGTGGAACAGGGGTATGGCTGTAGAAAAACCGTACTCTTCAGGTTCCCTGAAGGCGTCAGAAAAAGAATACGTTGCTGCAAGCCTTAAAACATATAACTGGAATGTAAGCCGCACCGCGGTCGCGCTTGGCATCGACAGAAGAACCCTCCAGAGAAAGATTACCAGATACCAGATATTGAGGTGATTTGTAACTACTCAGCAGGTGTTATTTTTAATCCTCAAGAAAATGAATAACACAAAACAAGAAATGAATAATGAAAAAGTAAAAAAGGATTAATCGTTAAGAAACACTTAAGCATTTTTCATTTTTTGTTTTGTGTTATTCATTATCATTAAGTTATTCAATATGCTGAGTAGCAACGGTAATTTTTATGGCATTATAAAAAACCCTTGACCTTACTATATATGAGGTTTAAACTAATTCCTGAATTTCTGCTCAGGGAGAGGAGCTCTTGGGATGGATGGCGGAAAAGATTTGAAATCCATAATAGAGAAGCTCGAATATCCTGACGAGGCCCGGGTTATAAAGCAGGTTGTGGAACAGCAGGGGCGTCTCAGGGCAAACATCGGAGAGATCAGGCATAAGATTACGATCCTGAGTGGAAAAGGCGGAGTCGGCAAGAGTACAGTTACCGTGAACATGGCCCTTGCCTTTGCCCGCCTGGGCTATAGGGTCGGGGTCCTCGATGCCGATCTGAACGGGCCGTCTATTCCTAAGATGATGGGAACAGATGGCCTCCCTTTCGCGATCACCCCGGAGGGGGCAATCCCTCCTTCCGGCCTGCTGGGCATCAAAATTGTTTCAATGGGTTCCTTTGTTACAAGGGAAGACAGAGCTGTCCGCTGGAAGGGTCCTGTAGAGTTGAGTCCAGTCTGGTTGGGGGCCATGGAGATGAGTGTCCTGCGTGAATTTCTCAGTGACGTCGTGTGGGGTGATATCGACTATCTCTTTATAGATCTCCCCCCAGGTGCGGCTGCTGACAAGCCGCCTGTCATTGCAGGATTTATTCCGGACTTAGATGGGGCTGTTATTGTTACCATTCCCTCCGAAGTTTCAATCGGTATAGTCAAAAGGTCTGTAGTCTTTGCCAGGGATCTGGGGATCCCGATCCTTGGCCTTATTGAAAATATGAGCGGGATTGTATGCCCTGAATGCGGGGCAGAGGCGGATCTATTTACGGGAGATTCAGAGGCGGCATTAGCAGGTCTTGGTGTCCCCCTTCTCGGCAGGATACCCTTCGATCGCCGCCTCTCACGAAGCTGTGACAGTGGGGAACCTCTTGAAGAAAACCACATTGTTTCCAGAAAATTTTCAGAGATCAGCCAGAGGATAATCGAGTTATGTGATTATAAGAAGATAACGGCGGAAATGCTCTAAAAAATAATCCCCCTTACTCCCCCTTTTTCAAAGGGGGATTTAGGGGGATTATGGGGGATAAGTCCCCCTTTTTTAAAGGGGGATTTAGGGGGATTATGGGGTAAGTGGGGATTTGAAAGGTTATTTTAAGATGAAACTGGTATGCATGACATGCGAAAGCTACCTCCTATATGAAGGCCAGGAAGATATTAAAGAATCTCTTGGTATAACCTTCAACTGCCCCCGGTGCGGATATAGACTGGCAATGGTGACCAATCCCAGTGAGAC
>JACRGZ010000206.1 GCA_016234155.1 Nitrospirota bacterium
AGGTAGCAGGAAGAATGTAGGGGAGTTAGGTAACAGTGAGCAGGCAACAAGAAGCAGGTATAAAGATTTACCTACTACCTGCAACCTGCTACCTGCTACCTCATTCATAGCCCTTGCCTCTGCCCTAATCTTCGCCGTGCACCCATTCAATTCCGAGGTGGTAAACTATATCTCCACCCGGTCCAGTGTGATGAGCGGGTTTTTCTATATGCTGGCCTTTTATTGCTGGGTGAGATTCAGGGAGGTAGGAAATTCAGGTAGCAGTAAGCAGGTAGCAGGTAGCAGGAAGAATGTAGGGGAATCAGGTAGCAGTAAGCAGGTAGCAGGTAGCAGGAAGAATGTAGGGGAATCAGGTAGCAGTAAGCAGGCGGCAAGCAGCAGTTTTAAAGATTTACCTGCTACCTACTACATTGCCTCCCTCCTCGCCTTTCTTGCAGGTATGCTGACCAAGGAAACAGTGATAACACTCCCTGTCGTTTTATGGCTTTATGACCTGTACTTTGTCCCCCTGAAAAGGGGAGGAAGTATTACCGGCCACGCAAGACGACTGGCGGCATATCTCCCTTTTGTATCCTTAATCGCCGTGGCCTATTTTATTGTCAGGTATTTATACTGGGGTTCCTTTTTACCTCACTTTAAGCGAGACCTGCTGACACAGCTTTATACGCAGATGCCTGTGCTTACAAAATATATAAGACTCCTGTTTATCCCTGCAGGTCTTAATGCAGACCACTATGTGACGATATACAGCCAACCTACGCCTGCTGTTGCTGGAAATCTTATCCTTTTGATCCTTGTTATAGCTTTATCCCTCTGGCTTTACAGCTCTTCAAGGATTGAGTGGAAGGCCGTATCCTTTTTTATCCTCTGGTTTTTTATCGTTTTACTACCTACCACTGTTATGCCGCTTAATGCCATATTGCAGGAAAACAGGGGATATTTAGCAGGGATAGGATTTGGAGTCCTGGCAGGTATTGGGCTCGTGAGGCTGCCGGCTTTACCTGTTCTATCCGGATGGTCAGGCAGGTACAATTATCTATTGCCTCTGGCCGGTTTGGTTTTAATACTCATTATCTATTCCTTTAATACGATACAACGGAACGTCGTCTGGCGGGATGGGGTTACACTGTGGGAAGACGCGGTTAAGAAATCTCCACGTTCACCTGCCTCACATCACAACCTTGCCTATCACTATGAGGAAGAGGGGAATGTCAAACTTGCCATAAAAGAGTATCAGCGTGCAATAGAGATAGATCCAATTCATGCCATGTCATATTATAATTTAGGCAGGCTCTACAGAGGGGTTGGTATGAGTAATGAGGCTGTGGTGGCGTATAAGGAAGCTGTAAAGATTAATCCAGGGTACTATAAGGTATATAATAACATCGGTATCATATATAACGATATGGGGATGAATGAGTCTGCTATAGAGGTGTTTAAAACGGCTATAAAGATAAACCCTAACTATACCATGGCGCGGGTGAATTTGGGCAAGATGTATGAGAAGACCGGGCGTCTGGACCTCGCCGCGATTGAATTCGAGGCGGTGATTAAATTAGGAGGGCGGAGCCCGGAGGATGGGCAAAAGGCGCATGAGGCAGCAAGGCATTTAGAATGGATAAGGAGTAAGAGGGAAAGATAAAGGTGACAAGATTTCAGATGAACCGGTCGTGAGCCAGGGCTCACAAAGGACAATGAAAATCCCCCTTAATCCCCCTTTTTCAAAGGGGGGATGGGGGGATTATGGGGGGATGAGTCCCCCTTTTTTAAAGGGGGATTTAGGGGGATTATGGGGTAAGGGGGGATTTGAAGGGGTATTTTCAGATGAAAAAGGTGGTTGTTTTAGCCTTCTTGATATTTCTGACATCATTGGTCTATTCCAACAGCATGGGAAATGGTTTTCACTTTGATGATTACCATCATATTGTGGATAACCCACGCCTGAAAGATATTAGAAATATACCCTCCTTTTTTTTGGATATTACAAGTTTCAGCAAGACATGGGGGGGTAACCACTACCGCCCCCTTTTACTGACGACCCACGCCCTCAATTATTATTTCGGGAGGTTGAGGCCGGCGGGTTACCATATTGTCAACCTTGCCTTTCATGTGGGATCGGCATTTTTGCTTTTTTTGATATTGAAGGCCATGCTAAGTAGCAGTGAGCAGGTAGCAGGTAGCAGG
>JACRGZ010000030.1 GCA_016234155.1 Nitrospirota bacterium
CGAAATCTTCTATCCGTCCCCGAGTGCTTCTATCGGGGATAGAAACACTCGGGGACGGATATGATTTTCTGTAATAAAACACTAGATTCCCGCTAAAACCATGCGGGAATGACAACATTTTTATACTTTTGCAAGAGCCTCTAGTCTATAGTCTATCGTCTTTCCCTGTTAATTGTACTTATTCATGGCACCTGCAATATCATTAGCAATAATCATCCTGACCGCATCCACCGCACCCTCAACTACCTTTTCGATAACAGGAAGTTCAGGTGGTGTGAAGTCAGACAACACATACTCTATTACATCACCACCTCCTGCCGGACGACCAATCCCCATCCTTATTCTTACAAATTCCTCTGTACCGATAGATGAGATCACGGAGGCACACCCTTTATGACCACCGCTCCCCCCTCTTACCCTGATCCTTAATTGACCGACATCCAGATCAACATCATCATAAGCCAGTATGAGCCCTGATGATAATACCTTATAATACCGCAGCAACTCCCTCACGGCCTCCCCACTTTTATTCATATATGTCAGAGGCTCGGCGATTATAACATCCTCACCCAATATCCTTCCCTTACCTGCCCGATACAGGCCGCTTACATCTTTCAGCTTTATGGAGAAATATGCTGCAAGCCTCTCTACAACATGGAATCCTATATTATGTCTTGTATTCTTATATTTGCCCCCAGGGTTTCCAAGTCCAACAATAATCTTCAGTCCTTACCCTCCTTCTCCCCGGCGGCCTTCTCTTCCTCCTTGGCAGGCTTTTTTATAAGCTCCGGCTCTTTGGTTGCCTCACCCGGTGCAGGTGTTGTAAGAAGCGCATCTAATTTCTCCTGAGAAACCGGCGGTGCAAGAGTAAGAACTACCTGTTCGGGATCAGTAAGAAGCATTATCCCCTCGGCTACTTTAATATCTCTTATATGGATACTCTCCCCTATAATAAGATCAGACGCATCCACTGATACGTTGTCAGGGATCAAAGAGGGAAGACATTCTATCTCAACTTCCCTGATTACAAACTGGAGTAGGCCGCCTTCATGCAGACCCGAAGGTGTTTTCCCCGTAAGTTCTACCGGAACAGTAACCCTGATCTTCTCATCCATTGAGACTTCAAAGAAATCTGCATGCAGCAATTCTCCTGTCACAGGATCTGTCTGATAATCACGCAATACAGCAATTTTCTCGGGCTTGCCGGCAGCCCCCTCTATTTTTAGATCTATGAGGGTGCTTTCCGCATGTCCTAACATAATTAACTTCCTGACCTTGGTAGGTTCAAGGCTTATGGCCGTTGATTCCCCTTTGCTATACACCACTGCAGGGATTCGTCCATTCCTTCTAATGCTTCTGGCAACACCTTTCCCCCGTTCTTCCCTAACAAGTGCGTTTAATGACATTCTTTCCATGATTTTTCTTCCTCCTCCTTTTCAGTTTAAATTAGCTAAATAGGGGTCAAGGGTTCAAGGGGTCGAGGATTCAAGTAGTTTCTTAATATTTCACTTGACCCCTTGAATCCTTGACCCCTTGAACCCTTATTATACAAAGAGAGAGCTTACTGATGTCTCATTGTGGGTATTCCTTATAGCTTCTCCTAAGAGAGGCGCTACTGATAAGTTCGTGATCTTCTTACATGCCTTATCCTTCTCATTAAGGGGTATAGTATTAGTCACTATCACCTCATCAATCACGGATGTGTTCAACCGCTCTATAGCCGACCCTGATAACACAGGATGAGTGCAGGCAGCAAGGATCCTCCTTGCCCCGGCCTTCTTTATCGCCTCAGCGCTCTGAGTAATAGTCCCGGCTGTATCAATCATATCATCAAGCAAAAGGGCATCTTTGTCTTTAACATCGCCTATTATATTCATCACTACTGATACATTAACGCCCTCTCTCCTTTTGTCTATTATTGCAAGCGCTGCCTTAAGCTTCTTTGCAAAGGCCCTTGCCCTCTCCACCCCGCCTGCATCCGGTGATACAACCACTAAGTCTTTTAAGTCCCTTGTCTTTAAATATTCCAGTATAACCGGAGTGGCAAAGATATTATCAACGGGTATGTTGAAAAAACCCTGTATCTGTCCTACATGAAGGTCTAAGGTAAGCGCCCTGTTAGCGCCTGCGACTGTAATAAGGTCAGCTACCAATTTTGCCGTAATCGGAACTCTCGGATGCACCTTTCTGTCCTGTCTTGCATAACCGTAATAAGGTATAACAGCAGTTATCCTGTAGGCTGATGCCCTCTTGAAGGCATCCAGCATTATCAGAAGCTCCATCAGATGCCTGTTAACAGGACTTGAAAAGGACTGTATGACAAAAACATCCTTGCCCCTTACGTTCTCGTTTATCTGCAGCATTATCTCACCGTCACTGAATGTACTCACAGTAGCCTCGCCCAGCGGGATCTGTAAGTATCTGCAGATCTCGGCGGCAAGGTCCGGATTAGAATTTCCTGTAAATATCTTCATCTCACGATTTTGCATATACCTCTAATGATATAAGGGTTCAAGGATTCAAGGGGTCAACCCCTTGAACCCTTGAACCCTATATTTAGCTGGGGCGGGAGGATTCGAACCTCCGGATGCGAGATCCAAAATCTCGTGACTTACCGCTTGTCGACGCCCCAATAAGTCAATCTATTGAATTACCCTCTTACTTAACTCGTTTTCGTAAGCCTTCAGGATTACCCCTTCTATCTTCTGCCTTGCGTCATTGTTCAATGGATGGGCAATATCTCTGAAAGTGCCGTCTTTTCTCTTGCGACTCGGCATGGCTACAAATAGTCCGCTATTCCCATTAATAACCTTAACATCCCTGATGATAAAAGAATCATCAAACGTCACCGTCACATAGGCCTTTAATCTTTCTTCGTTTACCGGAAAAACCTTAACCTCTGTAACTTCCATGTTGGTCGCCTCCTCTACGGTTTAATAATTAATTGATGAATAGGGGGAACTGTGGAGGGCGCTAACAACCCATGATCTCCATTTACTATGACGCAATGTCCTGCAAGCCCTCTCAGCGCTGTCTCTATCTTTAAAAATGCCAAAAACTGTTGAGCCACTCCCTGACATCAGTGAACACATTGCCCCACAGGCAACCATCTCTTCCTTGATCTTTCTTATTATAGGGTATCTCTTTATCACCACCTCCTCAAGGTCGTTAAACGGCAGAAACCATATTTTATTTCCGTCACGCTTAAAGCCGTCAGGCAGAAAAATTTTAATATGGACATCCCCATTTGTCAACCCTAATTTTGTCTGAGGAAGAAAAGGGCCAATCCATTTACAACTATTCCTAATGTCACCGTGAACTTGTTTCCTGTCACCGTGAACTTGTTTCTTGTCATGCTGAACTTGTTTCAGCATCTCATGAGATTCCGAAACAAGTTCGGAATGACAAGATGAGAATTGACAGTATGCCCAGGCAGTAGAGACCTGGATACCCGGGTTAACAAGTAAAAACCAATAATCGGTTTGATTCAATAAAGTATTCAGCTCATCCCCTCTGCCATATCCTACAGCAGCAGGTCCATATAAAAAAAAGGGGACATCGCTTCCAATTTCTCTCCCTATAACCGCAAGCCTGTCAGTTGCATAACCAAGACCCCAGAGGATATTCAGGCCGACTAATGTTGCAGCGGCATCACTGCTTCCGCCGCCAAGACCTGCTGCCACAGGGATATTTTTATTAAGCACAATCCTTGCTCCTCTTTTTACATCTGAGCATTCTTTAAGTGTTGCGGCGGCCTTATAGACCAAATTTTCCTGATCAGAGGGAACTTCACGGTCTTTGCAGATGAGTTCAAGGACATCAGCGTCATCTATAATGAGCTCATCCCAGAGGTCTACCATCTGCATGACGGTAACAATATTGTGGTAGCCATCACTCCTCTTCCCCTTTATCCGCAAAAGGAGATTTATCTTGGCAGGTGTTCTTATCGTTATCCTTCCTGGTCCCCCTGTCACTCCTCATCCTTTGCCAGATTGTACTTGTCAAGCCTGTAGCGGAAAGACCTTAAATCAAGACCGAGAAGGTCGGCGGCATCTTTTTTGACCCCTTTGGTCATGTCAAGGGCCTTTAGCAAAAAACCCTTCTCAATCTCCATAAGGATTCCGTCCATATTAATACCATCGGCCGGTATATCGGTAGACAGCGGTACCTTGTAAGGCACTCCTCTTTGAAGGCACTCTTCGATAGTCTTTAATTCTAATATGGAACCGCTCCCTAAGGTCACTGCACGTTCTATAAAATTCTCCAGCTCACGGACATTACCTTTCCATGGATGATTGCTCATCCTCTGCATTGCCTCAGGAGAGACCCCCTTTACCTCACGGCCAACGAGACGGCTGTATTTAGAGAGGAAATGCCCCACAAGAAGCGGTATATCCTCTTTCCTCTCACGAAGGGCCGGCATCTCTATGGGTATAACGTCAAGCCGGTAGAACAGATCCTCTCTGAAACTCCCTTCAGCCACAGCCTTTTTAAGATCCCTGTTTGTGGCTGCAATAATTCTCACGTCTATCTTTATTTCCTGGGCGCCTCCGACCCTTTTGAAAGACTTTTCTTCGAGGATGCGCAGCAGTTTGACCTGAAGGTTTTGCGGAATATCTCCTATCTCATCAAGGAAAATAGTCCCGCCATTGGCCGCCTCAAATACACCTTCTTTATTTGCAATAGCCCCTGTAAATGCACCCTTTATATGACCAAATAATTCACTCTCAAACAGTCCCTCAGGTATCGCGCTGCAGTTTATTGCTACAAATGGGCGATCTTTTCTATGACTGTAATTATGTGCCGCCCTGGCTACTAATTCTTTCCCTGTCCCGGATTCCCCGGTTATCAATACATTGCTGGGGCTATCCGCGATCTTAATTATAAGTTCGATGACACGCACAATAGCCTGACTCTTCCCGACAATGCCGCCTATATATCCTGCCGTAGTCCATTCCTGTATCTTCCTTTTAAGGAGAAGATTCTCTTCCCTGAGTCTTCGCCTCTCCAAGGCATTTCTGACAATAAGCTTTACCTCTTCAATCTTGAACGGCTTGGTGATATAGTCATACGCCCCCTGTTTCATCGCTTCTACAGCCGTTTCTGTTGATGCATATGCCGTAATTACTATAACAGTCGTTTCAGGGGAGCCCTCTTTTATGGCCTTTAAGACATCTAAACCGGTGATCTGGGGCATTCTTATATCTGTAATAACA
Source organism: Nitrospirota bacterium (assembly GCA_016234155.1). Lineage (GTDB taxonomy): Bacteria > Nitrospirota > 9FT-COMBO-42-15 > HDB-SIOI813 > HDB-SIOI813 > JACRGZ01. The sequence continues at coordinate 5,217 of JACRGZ010000030.1, forward strand.
ATGTCATATGTCTGTTGTGCTATATACTCAAGCGCCTCCTTACCGCTCCCGGCAGAAGTTACCTTATATTCTTCCTTCTGAAGCATTATGGTAAGGAACTCCCGCATCCCTCGTTCGTCATCTACGATGAGTATCTTTGCCAAGTAAGACCTCCAGTTAAATCACTCATTTTACCCCACCGGAAGATATATTGTAAACTGAGACCCTTTGCCGGGCTTGCTCTTAACATATATCCTTCCATTATGCTCTTCAATAATCCTGTGGACAATGGAGAGCCCGAGCCCTGAACCATTTTCTTTTGTGGTAAAAAATGGGACAAAGATATTCTCGATGATATCTTCACTTATACCCACACCTGTGTCTTTTAAAATAATCTCGACCCATTCCCTCTTTCCCGCCAACCCTTCAAACCTCATCATACCACTCATCCTCGAAGAGATAGTAAGCGCGCCGCCATCCGTCATGGCCTGTATAGCATTCAGGGACAGATTCCAGAAGACCTGTGATATCTGATGCGGATCAACAGGCGCCAATAATTTTTCTTCTTTAAATTCCGTCTGTATATGAATATCTGAGCCCTTGAAGATGTCACTGTTTTTCAACAACTCTATTGTATCAAACAACAGCTCATTGATATTCATAAGCCTCTTCTGGGGAGGGGCCGGTTTGGCGTAAACGAGAAACTCTGTAATCGTCCTGTTAAGCCTGTCCATCTCCCTCAGGGCAATATCCATAAGATGTGCATGATCTCCCTTAAGGGATAACTCTTCTCTCAGGATCTGCATGGAGCCGCTGAGTGAGGCAAGCGGATTCCTTACCTCGTGGGCCATGCCGGCAGCAACCTCCCCTATCATGGCCATCTTTTCCCTCTTCTTAACCTCCATCTCCATCTCCTTTATTTTGGTGAGATCCTGAAATATACCTATTATCCCGCGGCTGTGACCACCCTCATCCATAAGATGCGATACGTTCATCCCAAGTATTATATACGTTCCGTCCTTTCGGGGCACTGCACTTTCAAACCGGTAAAGCGGGAGGATATTCTCTATATTCTTAAGGATATCCTCTAATTCCCTTACAGGCAGTATTTCAAGAAATGATCTGCCGCGGATCTCTTTCCACTTATAACCTGTCATCTCTTCTGCAGCACGGTTGAAGGAGGTAATCCTCCCCCGGTCATCAGTTGTCAATAGGCCTGTACTCATACACTGGGCGATATTCTCGCTAAAGGCCTGAAGCTCTACTACTTCGCTGTCCTTTTTATTCAGCTCTTCCCTCATCCGCCTTAATGTCTCTGCCGCACTGCTGCTTAAATAGGCTACGGCAAAAAAGGCCACGATATGAAGGGTTAATACGTAGAATAAAGTCTTTACCGGCAACAAGGCGCTTGGCAGAAAGGGAAATATATTATAGTACTGCAGATCTACAAGGATCCCGTAAAAGATACTCACTGCCGATGCCGCTGCTAAGGCCCCTGACCTGTAAAGCATTATGGAGGCAGGTATAATAGTAAAAAGATATAGAAAAACAAAGGGACTCTCGATACCATCTGTCGCAGAAACGAGTGTTGTTATAAGGACAATGTCCCCGAACATCTGTATATAAGCCGATACTTTATGACTGACAAGTTTGAAGAGTATTGCGTATATAAGTGTAAAGAAATATGTTGTGGCAATGAGGGAGTAAAAGGTAGGAATTAAGAAGGGGCCTTCCTTGTATCTGATCCCAAAGAACAAAAAAGAGCCCAGGAATAGGGTGACAACCGCCACCCTTACGATCATGAGCAGCCTGAGTTTATTACTTAGCTCTTCCAAGTATAACCCATAATTATGTGCCAAGTTGACGCTCAAAAATGCCCAGGTGCAAGGAAGGGCAAGGATTTGAGCCGAGGCGTACTTTTTCGTACGTTGAGGCTCAAATCCGCAGTCCTGACGCCGCAGATGGGCATTTTTCAGCGTCAACTACCCTATCGATCCTGCGAGCTTGAATATAGGAAGATACATGGCCACCACTATAAACCCTATCACAACACCAAGGAATACCATAAGCACCGGTTCAAGGAGGGATGTAAGGTTGCCAACCGTAGAATCCACCTCGTCATCATAAAAATCTGCAATCTTTGATAACATGGCATCGAGCGCCCCGGTTGTCTCCCCGACTCCGATCATCTGCACAACCATCGGCGGAAAGACCTTTGTGCGTTCAAGCGGTTCAGCAAGGGTTTTACCCTCGCTTATGCTCTGCCTGGTAACATATATGGCCTCCTCTACCACCTTGTTTCCTGCAGTCTTTGCCACAATGTCAAGACCATCAAGAATAGGTACACCGCTGCTGATCAGTGTACTGAGTGTGCGTGTAAATTTTGCTACCGCTATCTTTCTGGCAAGCATGCCGAAGATTGGGAGACGTAAAACCAATCCGTCAATTGTCCTCCTTCCATTCAGCGTCTTGTAATACCTTTGAAAGGCGAATGCTGCAGCGCCAGTTACCGCTATCACAATTATTATATTACTCCGCATAAAATTGCTTGCGTTTATAACCATACTTGTCAGTGCAGGAAGCTGACCTCCAAGGTCAGCAAACATCTTTGCAAATATAGGTATGACCCATACTAACAATACTACTATAACGACAACAGCAACACCCACAATAGTAGACGGGTAAATAAGAGCAGCTTTTATCTGCCGTTTAAGTTTTATGCTTTTCTCTATATATTTTGACAGCCGGTTTAATATTGTATCGAGTATTCCACCCAACTCTCCTGCCGCAACCATATTGACATACAAGTTATTAAATACCTGCGGGTGTTTTTTGAGTGCATCTGCATAGGTAGAACCGGCCTCCACATCCTGTCTTATCTCATTTATAGCCGCCGCAAAGGTCTTGTTGTCAGTCTGCTTTGACAATATGTCCAGACACTGGATAAGAGGAAGACCTGCGTCTATCATGGTGGCAAACTGCCGCGTAAATACAACGATATCTTTGTCACTTACCTTTGCCTTTAAAAAAGGGATGTTGATACTGAATTTCTTAGACCTTGATGCAATAGAAGTAACCATTATATTCTGCTTACGCATTATAGCGATTACTTCCTCCTTACTTCTTGCAATTAACTCCCCTGTCTGCCTTTTACCTTCCCTGCTCCTTCCTGTCCATATATATGTCTCCATTATTTCATCCCTCCGGTACCGATTCCCCCTCTGTTAATCATCGCCATCAATTCCTCAGGACCAGTTGATCGTCCTATAGCCTCATCTTTGGTAATCAACCCGCGGATAAAGAGGTCATAAAGGGACTGGTTCATTGTCTGCATACCAAACTTGCTCTGCCCTGTCTGCATTGTAGAGTATATTTGATGAATCTTGTCCTCCCTGATAAGGTTTCTTATGGCAGGATTGGGCACCATAATCTCTAAGCCCAATACACGCCCGGTCCCGTCTTTTCTCGGCAGTAATTGCTGTGAGAGGATCCCCTCAAGGACAAACGACAATTGTGCCCTTATCTGAGGCTGCTGATGCGGGGGGAAGACATCCACTATACGGTTTATGGTCTGGACACTCGAGTTGGTATGAAGGGTTGCAAATGTAGGATGGCCCGTCTCTGATATTGTAATGGCCGCCTCTATAGTCTCGAGGTCCCTCATCTCACCTATTAACACCACATCCGGATCCTGCCTCAATATATATTTTAACGCATTTTTAAATGATTTGGTGTCTGCATGAACCTCCCTCTGGTTTACTATACACTTTTTATGATTGTGCACAAATTCAATGGGGTCCTCTATGGTGACGATGTGTTCCTGCCGCTCACCGTTTATCATGTCAATCATTGTAGCCAGTGTGGTAGACTTCCCGCTCCCGGTCGGTCCTGTAACAAGGATAAGACCCCTTGGCTTCTTTAGAAGCTCTCTGACAATCTGCGGCAGGCCAAGATCCTCAAAGGTCTTGATCGAGAATGGGATAGAGCGTATAGCAGCGCTGACAGCGCCCCTCTGCACAAATATATTTGCCCTGAACCTGCTTAAACCCTTGACCCCGAATGATAGATCAAGCTCGTTCTCCTCCTCAAACCGGTGTTTTTGTGCCTCGGTTAAGATGCTATAACACATCTGTTTGGTATCGGAGGCGGTAAGGGGAGTGTTGTCAACAGGGACTAACTTACCATTAACCCTCATCTGCGGCGGCGAACCGGTGGTGATATGAAGATCTGAAGCGCCGCGTTGTATAGCAAGCTGGAGAAGCTCGTATAAATTAGTGCTCATATTGTACCTCCTAAGTAAAAGGGGTCGAGGGGTCGAGGGGTCAAGGGTTTATCAAGGATTTTCACTTGACCCCTCGAATCCTTGACCCCTTGAACCCTATATATATTTTTTTACCCAAACGTCGTTCTCAGTATCTCTTCTATAGTGGTTACGCCCTCTTTCAGCTTCGTTAAACCGCTCAGCCTCAGGGTCTTCATACCACAGGCAACAGCCTTTTTCTTAATCTCTGTTGCTGATGCGCCTTCCAATATCAACCCCCTGATCTCGTCGTCAACAGACAAAACTTCATACAGTGCAATACGCCCCCTGTAACCAGTGTTGTTACAGTTCGGACAGCCGCTGCCTTTATAAAATACGATAGATTCTGCCTCTTGCGGTGAAAATCCAAGATCAACGAGGACTGATGGACTTGCCTTTTCCTCTTTCCTACATTCATGGCATATGCGTCTCACAAGTCTCTGGGCTATTATCAATATAACGGATGATGCAACAAGAAATGGTTCTACACCCATATTCAGAAGCCTTGTGACTGTACTGGGGGCATCGTTAGTATGAAGCGTGCTCAGAACAAGGTGTCCTGTAAGTGCAGCCTTAACTGCAATCTCAGCCGTCTCATAATCCCTTATCTCTCCAACCAGTACCACATCAGGGTCCTGCCTTAAAAATGACCTCAGGGCTGCGGCAAAATTAAGCCCTATCTCTTCCTTCATCTGGACCTGGTTAACCCCATACAGATTGTATTCTACAGGGTCTTCCGCTGTCATAATGTTTATACCAATTTCGTTTATCTGCTGAAGGGCTGCATAGAGTGTGGTGCTCTTACCACTCCCTGTCGGACCTGTCACAAGCACCATTCCATAGGGGGCATGTACGGCCTTCATTAGATCATCCATGGCCTTCTGTTCAAAACCTAATTTCCTTAAATCAAAACTGAGTGCGCCCTTATCGAGTATCCTCAACACTACCTTCTCACCAAAGAGACAGGGGAGGGTGCTGACACGTAAATCTATCTCCCTGTTTTTCATTTTGAGCTTAATCCTGCCATCCTGGGGAAGCCTGCGTTCAGCAATATCCAGCTCTGCCATAATCTTCAGTCTTGAGGTCAGGGCTGCCCTGAGCTTCATGGGCGGATTCATCACCTCATAAAGGACACCGTCAATACGATAACGGACACGGAATTTTTTCTCGTATGCCTCTATATGTATGTCACTTGCACCCTTTTTTATAGCATCAGACAAAATGAGGTTTACAAGCTTTACGACAGGCGCCTCTTCTACAGCCTCTTTTAACTCTCTTAAGTCAACCTGTTCTTCTGTATCAGCCTCTACTATATCTACGCTCTCTTCACCAACATCCATACTCTTTAACACCTGCTGGAGATTCATGGCGCTTGTGTCGTAGTATTGGGCCATTGCAGCCACAATAGCGCTCTCAGAGGCAACCACCACATCCACATCATATCCTGTCATAAACTTTATATCATCTATGGCAAAAATGTTAGAGGGGTCCATCATTGCAATTGTAATAACTGAACCGACTCTCCGAATGGGTATAACGTTATACTTCTGAACCACCTCTGTAGGGATCAGCTTAATTACTGAGGAGTCTATCTCTGCCTTGGACAGGTCTATCGCCTGAACACCATACTGCTTGCTTAAAAACTGGAGAAGGGTCTGTTCCGGCAGGTAGCTAAACTTTACTAAAATACTGCCGAGGCGCCCCCCTTCCTTCTGCTGCAGGGCAAGGGCCTTCTCAAGCTGATCTTCTGTGATAAGCTTAGCCCCTACAAGCATCCTGCCAAGTTTGGTTATTACCATAATTTCATCTCATTCACTATTATAGTGCTTAATTGCAAAATTAAACGATATAAAATAGTTGTCATCCCCGAATGCTTTTATCGGGGATATGGCTTATAAACCAGATTCCCGATAAAACACTTCGGGAATGACATAATAACTAATACTTTTACAAGTAAGCAATAGCAATGAGTGACGGTTTTACTCATCGCTCATTAGGGTCTCTTCAAGCGCCTTCCTCATCACTTCAATTGGCGGTTCTGTATCTGTCCATAATTTAAAAGCGGCTCCACCCTGATGAAGCAACATTCCCATGCCATTCATGTGGTTTATGCCTGAATCTTTTGCGTCTCTTATCAGCTCTGTCTCAGGCGGATTATATATAAGGTCACAGATAAAAAGACCCTTATGCAGAAATTCCTTCGGGATAGGGGAAGGGTCTCCCCTTTTTAGACCAAGAGAGGTTGTATTTATAATCATATCAATCTTACCGGCAATATTTTTAAGCTCGTCACACCCCATCCCTATTGCCTCTATTTTCACCGGATGAAAATACTTTTCCGTCTGTTCCTTAAGGGATTTTGCCTTGGCGAAAGTCCTATTTGCGATAGTAATTTCCTTTGCCCCTTTGCCGGCGGCTGCAAATACTACTGCTTTCGCCGCGCCGCCTGCACCCAATATAAGAAGTGAAAGACCTTTTACAGGATGACCAGCCTCCTCGACTGCAGATATAAACCCAATACCATCTGTGTTATAACCAATAAGCCTGTCTTCAACCACCTTTATGGTATTTACAGCGCCCATCATTGCCGCCTCTTTAGAGACTTCAGAAAGAAATGGCAATACATGCTCTTTATGTGGGACTGTAACATTAAGTCCTACAATATTTAGTGCAGGGATAGCCCTCAGAACCACATCAATACTTCCCTCTCTTACTGCAAATGGCACATAGCAGAAATCGAGGCCAAGGTACTCAAAGGCGGCATTATGCATGACGGGCGAGAGGCTATGACTTACAGGCCAGCCAATAATCCCGATGACCTTTGTTTTTCCTGTAATTTTCATATGTTACGCTTTGCTCTTTATATTTTCGGAAAACAGGCAGAGTGTCTTAAGGTTACTTATTTCTATAGTATTTTATTCAAGTTGTCAGAATTCAGAATACAGAATACAGGAGTCAGAATGAGAAAAACAGCACTCTAAATTATTAGAGGCATATTCTAACTGTATTCTGTATTCTGTATTCTGAATTCTGTTAAGTGCGAAGATTCCTTATTTCTCTGTATATATAATGAAAACCGGAGGCCGCTGTAACAACAGCAGTAACCCAGAGGACTGTCCCCAGCAATGAACCCTTCAACCCTATCAATACCACAAAAATAGTGAGAACCTGAAGGACGGTGGTCATTTTCCCAAGTATAGAAGGCCTTATCTGATAACTGTGCAGGTCTATAAAATTAAGAAGTATCAGACCGGTAATCCCAAGAAGCACATCCCTGCCAACAACTACTATAGTTACCCATTTGGGGATCATATTTAAAACTGCCAGTGTAATAAAGGAGGAAAAGAACAAGAGCTTGTCCGCTATAGGGTCCAAGTATGCGCCTAATTTTGTCCTAACCCCCCATGTGCGGGCAATAAATCCATCAAGGGCATCAGAGAAGCCTGCCGCTATTAAGACGCCAAGTGCGTAGTAGTCGTGGCCATAAACAAGCAACGCAATAAAGAGTGGGATAAAGAGTATTCTTGTTACAGTAATAAGATTGGGTAGATTCTTCAACTAAAATAACTTTCCCCTGTTATAGCTGCCCTTGTAAAGGTATCTTCCAAGGGGCTTATTAAAGCTGCTGAAATCTCCTTTCTCGGCCGAGTCTGCCTGGACAGCCTTCCTGACTATATTTACCTTTGCACTAAGGTCATCTAAGTTATGAAGTATAATAGCCTCCAAGGTCTGCGGCATCTTTGGTGAACCCCATTCATATGTCCCCTGATGGCTTATGATTAAGTGCTTTACAAGCATGGAAAGCCTTGGCGGGAAATCCTCAATCATTTCTATCTTCTCCTCTGCCATCCCGACCCCTATAAGGATATGTCCGATCAGCCTCCCCTCATCAGTGTAGTCAAGATTTCTCTTATATTTCAACTCCCGTATCTTGCCTATATCATGCAGTATCGCACCGGTAACAAGAAGGTCTATATCCACATCTTTATAACGCCTTGTTATATCAACACAGAGATCCGCAACCTCAAGAGAATGTTCAAGGAGCCCGCCCAAAAAGGCATGATGGATGTCCTTGGCAGCCGGCGCTGTCTTAAATAATTTCATAAATTCCTTATCTTCATAAAAGAGGGTCAGCAATTTATTAAGGTGAGGATCTTTTATGCTGCTTATGATGGCATATAGCCTTTTCTCCATTTCATCCGGGTCATATTTTGATACCGCCATGAAGTCTTTTAGATCAACAGCATCCTCCTCTACCCGCTCTATGGATTTTATATTTATCTCCTTTGTCCCCTGGTAACTTGTGATAATACCCTTAATCTTCACAAAATGGTCTACAGAAAATTTGTTCGAAAATTCATCTACACTATCCCAGAGCTTACTGTCTATCACACCTGTCCTGTCGCAAACCTTCAGCATGAGATATGGTTTGCCATCTTTTCTCAGAGACAACTGTTTTCCCTTTACCAGGAAGAGTTCCTCAACCCACTCCCCTTCCCTCATCCCTGCTATCTCTTCAATAAACCTTAATTTCATCTCATTCACTCATTCACTCAATTTCACCCTAAGAAATTATATGGGATAACAAAATGACTGTCAACCACACAATGATGAATGCGGAATGCGGAATGCGGAATGAATAAAACTCCGCACTCTACACTCCGCAAACCGCACTTCTGCAAATATCCCCGCCGTTTGACAAGCTTATCCCTCTTTGCTACCATCCACTCAGAAAGTGTACAAGGAGGTGCGGTCATGAAACTCAAGACGATTGAGCAGCACATTCTGGACCAGCAACGGAAATACCCTGAGGCATCAGGCGGATTTTCAGGTCTCCTTTACGACGTGGCGCTTGCCGCAAAGATGATCGGCAGGCAGGTCAATATGGCAGGATTAGTGAACATCATAGGGTCTACCGGGGATGTAAACATCCAGGGTGAGGTAGTCCAGAAGATGGATAAGTATGCCAATGAGCTCCTCATCAATATCCTTACCAGAGGAGGTAAGGTCTGCGCCATAGCCTCTGAGGAGAATGAGAATATTATAGAGATCCATGACGAATTCCTTGTCGGTAAATATGGCATCAATATGGACCCCCTGGACGGGTCATCCAATATCGGCGCCAATGTCAGTATAGGGACCATCTTCTCTATTCATCGCAAGATCAGCAAAGGACATAAAGGGTCAGAAGAAGATTGTCTTCAAAAAGGTGCAAAACAGGCCTGTGCCGGTTATGTAATTTATGGATCATCCACCATGATGGTCTATTCCACCGGTACAGGTGTCCACGGTTTTACACTCGACCCGACTGTCGGTGAATTTATCCTATCCCATGAGAATATCCAGATACCTGAACCATGCAAGATCTATAGTGTGAATGAGGGGAACTACAATTACTGGGACAGCGGGACAAAGAGATATATAGAATCTCTGAAAGAGGTGGATAAGGCAACCGGCAGACCTTACACCGCAAGGTATATAGGATCACTTGTTTCAGACTTCCACAGGAATCTGCTGTACGGTGGGATATTCCTCTATCCCGCAGACTACAAAAAAGACCCTGAGAAACCGGAAGGAAAGCTAAGGCTTCTGTTTGAGGCGGCGCCGATAGCATTTATTGCGGAACAGGCTGGCGGATATGCGACGACTGGCACTCGGAGGATATTGGACATAGAACCTGAACATCTGCACCAACGCGTTCCTCTTATAGTCGGGAATAAGAGTGAGGTGTTGCATTATGAAGAGGTCGTAAAGAGGGGATAGGGGGATTACGGCTCTATTCCTACAATTTCAAACCTTTTCACATCAACCAGCCCCCTATCGGTGATCTTGAGTTCCGGTATCACAGGGAGGGCAAGAAATGATGTAGGAAAGGTCTATCCTCTTTGGAGAGAAAGTGAGAGGGATGATTAAACCTGTTCCTCATCTACATATCACCTCACCTTTACCATACCCAGGATATAATGAGCAATGAGCAAAATCATCACTCATTGCTTCATTATTAGGGGAGGAGACCCTTCGACGAGATCAGGACTCACTACAGGCTTTCCAGTGGAAAAACCAGTGAGACAGTCCAAGA
>JACRGZ010000031.1 GCA_016234155.1 Nitrospirota bacterium
ATGTTCACCTGCAACCACAAAGACATGGCAGGGCGCCCTTGATTATGTGGCTTGTTTAAATGTCAACACTTACTTGGAGCACTCCGACTGGCGTCTTCCCAATCGGAAGGACCTCCATAGTTTAATTGATTTCTCACAATACCAGCAGGATATGTGTCAGACAGCACGGATTGTAACGACGGCGATGCCGCCGTCAACCCCGGAGCCACCGAGGTATGCAACCTGGTGGACGACAACTGCAATGGGCAGAGCGATGAGGGTGTTCAGAATACCTATTACCAAGATGCGGATAATGACACATATGGTAATTCCTCGGTAACTACTCAGGCATGTACTCAGCCAGTGGGTTATGCGACAAATAGTACTGACTGCAATGATAGTAACGCTTCAATCAATCCGGGAGCTGCTGAGGTGTGCAACGGAGTTGATGACAACTGTAATGGTCAGATTGATGAGGGTGTATTGAACACCTATTACAGTGATGCGGATTCTGACACCTACGGTAATGTCTCAATCTCCACGCAGGCATGCACAGCGCCATCCGGCTATGTCACGAACAGCGCTGATTGCAATGACGGCAACGTCTCGATCAACCCCGGTGCCACAGAGGTATGCAATCTGGTGGACGACAACTGTAACAACCTGGTGGATGAAGGTATATCAGACATTGTTACCGGTTCAGATATTGGTGCCTGTCAAACAGAGATACAGAGTTGTGTTAACGGTGCCATGACGGTGGTGCAGCCTGGTGTAGGCGCATCGCCTGAGGTATACAATGGTGTGGATGATAATTGCAACACCCAAGTAGATGAGGGTGTACAGCCCCCTGTGGCCAATAATCAATCTGTAACCATGCCAGAGGACACAGATGTGGCCATCATGCTTACAGGAAGCGACCCCGATGGTGACCCTCTTACATTCATTGTCGTGACCCAGCCAACAAATGGGACTTTAAGTGGTGTTGCCCCCGACCTGATATATTCACCGAATGGCAATTTTAATGGTTTGGATAGCTTTAGCTTTAAAGTGAATGACGGTTTGGCTGATTCCAATACTGCCACGGTATCGATTACAGTAACTGCGGATAATGATGCACCGGTGGTATGGAATATGCCTGATGTAAGCTTTGTTGAGGACGGGAATGGTACCCTTCCCAGTAACGCCAGTCTGGATAGCTATGTGAGCGATATCGAGACGCTCGATCCTTTTATTGTCTGGACAGTCATTGGTGGAACCAATATAACAACTATCATTAATTCAGATAGGACTGTGACCTTCTCCGCTATACAGAACTTCAATGGGCAGGAAATCCTTACCTTTATGGCAACCGATACCGGTGATGGCACCTCCGGGCCCCTTATTGCCAGTGATACTGTGGTGGTCACAGTAACCCCGGTGAATGATCCACCTGTGTTGGATCCTATAGGTCCCAACTCAGCAGATGAAAATTCCCTGCTTACCTTCACAGTGAGCGGGAATGACCCTGAAGGAGATATCCTAACCTTCGATGCCATGGGGCTTCCCGCTGGTGCAGCCTTTGACCAATACACCCAAACATTCTCCTGGACGCCGGATTACACCCAGGCAGGCCCACACTTTGTAACCTTTACAGTAAGTGATGGGAGTTTGGAAGACTCAGAGCTGGTTAATATTTCGGTTAATAATGTAAATCGTCCTCCTGTGGCCGATGCAGGTATAGGCGAGACAGTGCATGTAGACAGTGTTGTGACCATTGATGGGAGTAACAGCTCGGATCCTGATGGGAACTATCCTTTAACCTATTCATGGAGTATTATCTCCAAACCAACTGGAAGTACTGCTACCCTGTCAGACCCGGCGGCTGTTAACCCTTCTTTTAAAGCTGACATGATTGGAGACTATGAGGTAGAGCTTGTAGTTACAGACAGCCTGGGCCTTTCGAGTTTGACAGATTCTGTGGTTATAAATACCTCTAACACCTCACCTGTGGCAGATGCGGGGCCTGATCAGGCTGTAATTGTAAGAGGCACAACCGTACAGCTTGACGGTACCCAGAGCTATGACCTTGATGGTGATACCATCTATTACTCATGGACAATAACCCAGAGACCCGCCGGGAGTACATCTCTACTGTCCGATCCGACTTCACCCACACCAACCTTTGTCGCTGATGTATATGGTGAATATGAATTTGAACTTGTTGTGTATGATTCGTGGGCAGTCAGTGCCCCGGACAGAGTAATCGTGAGCTTTACGAATGTAAAACCAGTGGCCTCTCCAGGGGGAAATCAGTCTGTGATTGAAGGAGATACTGTATTTCTTAATGGAAGTGGTAGCTCAGATGCCAATGGAGACCCACTCACATATAACTGGAGTTTGGTCTCGACTCCGGGGGGAAGTACAGCTACTTTTACAAGCACAACTTCGGTCACGACAAGCTTTGTTACCGACATGCCTGGGACCTATATTGTGAGTCTTGTTGTAAATGATGGATTTGTTAACAGCGACCCTGCAAATGTGACCATAACTGCTACGTCCAGACAGGACGAGGTGATAAGGGTTCTCAATGAGGCAAATGACACTATAAATAGCCTCAACATGGATGTGTTCAAGAACAGGAACATGGTAAATGCCCTTACCAACAAGATAAATGCCACACTTGAGATGATAGACCAGGGGCTTTACCAGGATGCGCTTGATAAGCTGGAAAATGATATTCTTGGCAAGACTGATGGCTGTGCAGCAACAGGTAGTCCGGACAGAAACGACTGGATAAGAGACTGTGAGGCACAGGGGCAGGTATATCCACTAATCCTCCAGGCCATTGAGCTTTTAAGGGGACTTATATAGAAGTATAGCTCCTCTCAGAATTTCTATTGCAAATACAGACTTCCCGGCCCGAATGCATATTATTCATTTCGAAGTTGATTCCAAGATAATAACATTTTAAAGTAATTATTATTAAAGAATAATGAGGTTCTTGCAAAAGTCTGTGTCATCCCCGAAATCTTCTATCGGGGATATGATTTTCTGTAATAAAACACTAGATTCCCGCTAAAACCATGCGGGAATGACAACATTTTTATACTTTTGCAAGAGCCTCTAATAACATTAAGCTTTTATTAAGGCTGTTAAAAATTATAGCTAATGACCCTGGCATGCTCGTGGAGTACAAACACCTTGGCGGTGATCTCGGGCGGGACCAGAGGACCATCAGCCAGTACTTTGATTATCTCAAATATTCACTTCTGGTAAGACCTCTCTACTACTATTCAAAGAATTTCCTCACCAGCGAGAAAAAGGCAAAGAAATACTACCTCTCCACAACAGCCTTTACCTATTTTCTAAGCGAAAACAGGGGAGGTAAAAATTTTGAAGGAAAGCTGATAGAAAATCTTATGGTATCCCTCACAGATGCCCAATTCTTCTACAGAACTGCCACGAAGGAAGAGGTGGATATAATTAAGATTAAGGATTCTAATCCAGCGCCTATCGAAATTAAATATCGATCTTCTATTCAAAAAAGGGATACCAGAGGGCTAAACAGTTTTATGAAAAAATATTCCCTTTCAAGAGGGACGATAATCACAGGAGACTTCGAAGGGTCTATCCAGCTTACAGCCGGAACGGTAGATTGTGTGCCCTACTGGAAATTCCTTGTCCAGTACGACGAATAAAAGGCCCACGCACCCTGACCTCGATATCTGGGGGGTCGGACCACGCTAGGTGACAAAAAAGACTTTTTACGAGTTCATCAAAGAAGAATCTAACCATTTTCTGGTTATTACAGTAACAATTAGGAAAAAACCATTCAAGAGGTGACTACATGAAAATAGAATACAGTAAAGATATCGATGCCTTGTATATTAAAATGGATCCTTTAAGATGCCCTCTACAATGCAGATGATATTCCCCTCATGAAGTCTTATATCTACCCTGTCGCCCTTCTGGACATCTGACGACGCATTCACTACTGAACGCGCCGGCAGTTTGTATGTGATGCTGTAGCCGCGGGAGAGGATGGCAAGGGGGCTCAGGCTGCCGAGTTTTGCCATAACACCGTAGAGCGCCTCCTTTTTCAGTGCGATTATATGGGAGGCGCTGAGTTGCAATCTCGTTGCTAATTCATCCACTCTTTGAATATACCTGTTTATCTCCCGATCCGGACTGAGCACCCTTCTGCTCATGGAAAAAAGTCTGTCCCTCTTTTTCTCAAAGAATGTCCTCTTTGCAAAGACAAGTCTCTGATAAAGGGTCTCAATACGATGCTGGATATCCTCCTTATTTTTTACCACCATCTCTGCCGCCGCCGATGGTGTTGGCGCCCTCAGGTCTGCAACAAAGTCTGCTATCGTATAGTCAATCTCGTGTCCTACAGCAGATATTACAGGTATCTTGGAATTATATATGGCGCGGGCCACTATCTCTTCATTAAATGGCCACAGATCCTCTATGCCGCCACCGCCGCGTGTAACTATGATGACATCGATATCCTCAATTCTATTCAGGTCACTTATCGCCTCAACGATCTCAGGGGCGGCCCTCTCCCCCTGAACCACAGCAGGGGCAATCACTATCTCCACGTTGGCAAAGCGTCTGTCTATCACCTTGAGTATATCCCTTATAGCGGCGCCTGTCGGTGATGTGACTATCCCTATCTTCTTCGGGAGGACCGGTACCGGTCTCTTCCGCGACTTATCAAAAAGCCCCTCCTTTGCAAGCCTCTCCTTTAACTGCTCGAAGGCAAGAAGGAGCGCCCCAACTCCCTTAGGCTCCATATAGTCAACTACAAGCTGATACTCACCCCTGAAGTCATATATGGTAATCCTCCCCCTGCAGAGGACATGGAGACCATCCTTAGGGACAAACCTAATGGTGCGTGCAGACGACTTGAACAATACCGCCTTTATCTGGGATGAGCTGTCTTTTAATGTAAAGTAGGCATGCCCGGATATTGGGGCCCGGAAATTATATATCTCCCCTTCTACCCATACATTGGGAAAGGAATCTTCAACTATAGATTTTATTAAAGATGTGAGCTCGGAAACGGTAAGGATGTGGCGAAAAGAGAGATCAAGTTGAGTGTCCATCTCTTATCTGCAACCTTTCTATAGATATAGCCTTGCCATCCTTCTCATTTATATCTATCACCGCCGCTGACAAGACCGGCATCCCCTTTGCCACCTCAAAACGCCTGGGCATAAGGGTCAGATATTTTTCTATAACCATATCCTTTTCTATGCCTATTACTGAATTTGCAGGACCTGTCATGCCCACATCAGTAATATAGGCTGTCCCCTTTGGCAGTATCTGCTCATCCGCGGTCTGCACATGGGTGTGCGTCCCTATTATTGCCGATACCTCGCCGTCTGCAAACCATCCGAAGGCAACCTTCTCTGACGTGGCCTCGGCATGGAAGTCAACGACAATCACAGCCCCAGCAGCTTTAAGGCGCTGGAGCTCACGTTTGAAATACCTGAACGGACAGTCAAAGTTTCCCATAAAGACCCGGCCGGTAAGATTTAATACTACTACTTTGTCACCTGAATTGGTGTATACCGTAATATCACCGTATCCCGGCACACCTTCAGGGTAATTCGCAGGCCTGAGGAGCCTCCTCTCTTTTTCTATATACGGGACGATCTCTTTCTTGTCCCATATATGGTTGCCGGAGGTTATGACTTTTATACCGGCATCGAAGAGTTCATCAGCAACCTTTGGGGTTATGCCGAAACCGCCCGCTGCATTTTCACCATTTGCAATGACAAGGTTGATGCGATACTCGTCCACAAGGGTATCGAGCCTCCTTGTAATAGTCTTGCGGCCGATCTCGCCTATGATGTCGCCTATGAAGAGGATTCTCACGATACCTCCAGCAAAAATTCCTGTAACTACTCAGCAGGTGTTATTTTTGATCCTCAAGAAAATAAAAAACATATAACAAGAAATGAATAATGAAAATTTGCAAGAACTAAAAGAGACACAACAAAACACTTAAACATTTTTCATTTTTTGTTTAGTGTTATTCATTATCATTAAGTTATTCAATATGCTGAGTAGTTACGAATTCTTTATCCTCCTACCTACTATAGGGACAGACCTGAAGGTCTGTCCCTACCATTCACCATTCACTAATATCTTACTTTGCCAGCTCTACATACCTGCTTTCCCTTATCACTGTAACCTTTATCTGGCCGGGGTATGTCAACTCGTCATGTATCTTTTTGGCCATATCCCTCGAAATCTGGGCAGCCTCCGCATCGGAAATATCTTCGTGCTTAACTATAACGCGTATCTCCCTGCCGGCAGATATGGCATAAGCCTTTTCCACACCCTTAAATGTAGATGCAACCTTCTCCAGGTTCTCAAGGCGCTTTATATACGCCTCGAAGGTCTCTCTTCTTGCCCCCGGCCTTGCCCCGGAAAGGGCATCCGCAGCAGCCACAAGAACACTCTCAACACAGTTAGCTTCCACATCCCCGTGGTGTGAGGCTATAGCGTTTATAACCTTTGGATTCTCACCGTACTTCTTTGCAAGCTCAACCCCGATAGCCGTATGTGTCCCCTCATGCTCATGGGTTACGGCCTTACCAATATCATGAAGCAGGGAAGCCCTCTTGCACAATGTTACATCCAGCCCAAGTTCTGCCGCCATCATACCGCAGATAAAGGCGACCTCACGTGCATGCCACAGGTTATTCTGACCATAACTTGTCCTGTATTTAAGGCGGCCGAGGAGTTTCACTATCTCAGGGTGGACATTATGGATGCCAAGTTCAAATAATACCTTTTCCGCATCCTCCCGCATATTCTTCTCTATGTCTCTTTTGACCTTTTCTGCCAAATCCTCAATACGTCCCGGGTGTATCCTGCCGTCAGCTATAAGTTTTTCCAGTATCTGCCTTGCGATCTCCCGCCTTACAGGATCAAACCCTGAAATTATAACAGCCTCAGGCGTGTCGTCAACAATAAAATCTACACCGGTAGCGCTCTCAAGCGCCCTTATGTTACGGCCCTCTCTCCCTATGATCCTCCCCTTCATCTCCTCGTTCGGCAGGTTCACCACTGAGACTGCCACCTCTGCCACATGCTCATTTGCATATCTCTGTACGGCCAGGGTTATTATTTCCCTCGCCTTTTTCTCCGCAGTGCCCTTTGCTTCGTCTTCTATCCGCTTTATCTCTTTTGCCGCCTCAAACTTGGCCTCATCCTCCATGGCCTGTATAAGGTGCCTCTTGGCCTCTTCTGCAGACATACCTGATATCCGCTCTAACTGTTCTCTCGCCGTACGCAAGGCCTGTTCATATTGAGTTATCTTCTCTGTCGCTGACTTCTCGCGTACTATAAGCTCACGCTCCCGACGATGGGCCTCATTTTCTCGCCTTTCTAACTGCTCTCCCCTTTTTTCAAGATGGTTTTCCCGTTGGGATAGTTTCTTTTCCAGGTTTATTAACTCAGTCTGTTTCTCCCTCGTCTCACGTTCTACTTCCAATCTTGCCTGATAGAGCTTATCCTTTGCCTCTATCTCTATCTCCTTCCTCTTATTTCCAACCTCCCTCTCAGCATCCTTGACTATCCTCTCTGCCTGCTCACGCGCCCCTTTAACCTTGTCCTCCATCGTCAGATTCCTTACAACGAATCCAATGACCACCCCTATTATTATCCCTGCTATTCCGCTAATTACAATCTGTATAATTTCAATTGTCTCCATCTTTAAATCTCCCCTCTATAGCCTTAATCTCTGCCCCTCTTGCCCTTCAGCTCATCAAGTCTTTTCTTTATATTTGCCTCGTATCCGTTCACTGTCGGCTGATAATAAACGGACGGCTTGGGCAAATATCCCTGCCCTACATAACCTCCAAAGTCATGCGGATACTTATACCCCTTCCCCCGGCCAAGCCTTGAGGCCCCTTTATAATGACTGTCTTTAAGATGATCGGGAACTGACTGGACCACACCATTCTCTACATCCTTCAGCGCGGCATCTATCCCCATATAGCATGAATTACTCTTAGGGGCAGTCGCTACATAGACAGCGGCCTGGGCAAGCGGGATCCTCCCTTCCGGCATCCCGATGGCCTCAAAGGCATGAAGGGCGGAGACAGCCAATGTAAGCGCCCTGGGGTCTGCCATGCCGACATCTTCGGCAGCGCATATTACTATACGCCTTGCAATAAAGAGAGGGTCTTCTCCCGCATAGATCATCTTTGCCAGCCAGTAGAGTGCGGCATCAGGGTCAGACCCCCTCATACTCTTTATAAAGGCAGATGTAGTATCGTAGTGGCTGTCCCCGTCTTCATATTGAATATACTTCTTTTGAACAGATTCCATAGCAACGTTCAGGTCATATAATATCTCTCCTTTTTCATCCGGTTTTGTTGTTAAAATTCCTATCTCAAGCGCATTTAAGAGCCTCCTCGCATCCCCCTCCGCAGTAATTATCAGATGCCCTGCCGCATCTTTTGTTATCCTCACATTATACCCCCCCATTCCAGACTCACTGTCATTAAGCGCCCTCTCAAGGATGACCTTCAGCTCTTCGTCACTGAGTGGTTTGAATTCTATGATCAGTGACCTCGATGAAAGGGGTGGAATGATAGAGAAGAAGGGGTTTTGGGTTGAAACGCCTATTAATATCACGATACCCTGTTCCACATAGGGGAGAAGGGCATCCTGCTGGGCCTTGTTAAACCGGTGTATTTCATCTATAAATAATATGGTCCTCTCACCACCGCCGGCTTGCCACTCCTTTGCCTTCTCGACAGCCCCTCTAATATCAGCTATCCCCGATGTTACTGCATTAATCTCTATGAACCGGGCATTAGTCAGCTCCGCTATAAGGTGGGCGATTGCGGTCTTCCCGCTGCCGGGGGGTCCAAAGATGATAAGAGACCTGACACTATCCGCCTCAATAACCCGCCTGAGAAGCTTCCCCGGCGCCATTACATGCCTCTGGCCGACGAAATCATCGAGGCTCTTTGGCCTCATCCGCCATGCTAAGGGGGCATTCTTATCAAATGAATCAAACAAGTCCATAGTTAATCAGAATACCGGCGCTGCACCTTGTGATAAACAGAAAAAGAGAAAGGGGCTTTAAGATTAGGTATTAAGGGTGGTTTTATCAAAAAGTAACGGGATTTTCATTACCCCATTACTATGATCTCTGTAAGCAATATATTCTCTATTGAGCAGGGAACGCGCATACCTTCCTGGAAGAGCCTGAATAAGGACTGACAGAATAACCATGCAAGTTATTATATCTATACCCATTTAAAAACCTTTTCTCTTTTATGCCCCGCTCTTGCCGTGTATAAAGGAAATTTGAACCTGGTCAGACCAAGTGGGCACCCTGATGGAGACTTTAGGCTTCCCTCTTTCTTTAAAAAGGGCATGCACACCGTTTCCCTGGACAGAGTCCCCTTCTTTAAATATCTGTTGGGTAAAAATTTCCCTCATATCACGCACAAAGCAGGGCACCCTCATAATATCAAAATCAGGTTTTAAATTCAAGTGAAATAAGTTCCAGTAACTTGTCCGCCTTTTCCGCCAGTACGGAATCGTGATCTTCCATCTCCTTTTTTATGTTCAACAACTCATGGGCAATATTAAAGGCAGCCAATACTGCAACTTTTGCAGGGGTCGCAAAATGAAGCCGCCCGTGTATCTCCCGCATCCTTGTATCCACATATGCTGCCAACTGATGGATATAAGCCTCATCCTCATTACCTCTGATGACATATTTCTGCCCGAATATCTCTACCTCAACGCCTTTGTTGCCCTGTCTGCCGTTATCCGCCTTATTACTGGGCACCGCCTACTCCTTTTAATGCATCCAGTATCTTCTCGATCCTTGAGCGCACCTCACCCTTCTCATCTTTCATCCTGTTACACTCATCCTCAAACTTTTTATATGACACGATCTCCTGCTGCATATCTTTAAGCGCCTTATCCTTTTCCTGGAGACTCTGCTCTAAATCAATCCTCTCCTTCTGGAGTTTTTTAATATATTCCATTACCTCCGTGATCCGGTCTTCCAGCATCTTGATCTTGTCTATGCTCATTGCCACCATCCTTTTCTCCCCCCACCCTTACCCTCCCCCTCAAAGG
>JACRGZ010000012.1 GCA_016234155.1 Nitrospirota bacterium
AAAGTGTAGGTAGTACTGCTGATGCCATTGCAACACCAAATATACCGAGTGGGAAATGTATGAGCCTGATTCCATAGTATAGATATGTTACGCTACCCTCTTTAAGGAAAGAAGAGAGGACTGTGTCAATAAATATGTTCAATTGAGTCACTGAAAGGCCAAGTATCATAGGAAACATGAGCCTCCTTATCTGGATCACCCCTGGATGAGTCGGTTTGAAATACCAACCAAGAGTCATCTTTCTACGGGATAATGCAGGTAACTGAATTGCAAATTGACATATTCCACCAATAAGTACACCAAGGGCAAGGCCATATGCGGGAGTGGTAAAAAACGAAGAGAAGATATAGACCCCGCTGATCATAAAAATAGAAGGCATAATAGATGAGAGGGAAGAGATGGCAAAGTAGCCAAGTGTATTTAAAATACCCATGGCAAGGGCAGCAAGGGATACGAAGAGTAGGTAAGGGAACATTATCTGTGTTAGATGTATAGTTAAATCAAACTTCCCTCCAATGGAGTGAAATCCAGGGGCAATAATGGTGACCACAAAGGGGGCCGCAATTATACCTATTATCGCTATTGCAACTAATGTAATCAGGAGGATGGTAAAGGTTGCCCTTGCAAGCATCCGGGCCTCTTCTCGTCCATGGTCATTAAGATGTCTCGTGAAAACGGGGATGAAGGCAGCCGACATAGAGCCTTCGGCAGAGATCTCCCTTAACAGGGATGGTATGCGGTAGGCAATGTAGAATGCGTCTGCAACCATCCCGGCGCCAAAAGCCCTTGCCACAACCATGTCACGTACAAAACCAAAGATCCTGCTTAGCAGGATAGTGCTGCCTAAGATGGCTGCTGCCCTTGCAACCTTTTTCTGGTTATTCATCTGAAAATCCCTGCTCCTTGTCCCGCCATTTCCCCTCACTTGACAAGCTTAGATAATTCATGTTAAATGTTATATACCTTACTAAACAATAAGAAAAGGGGAAACAGACATTGGCAATACACAAATCAACCATAAAAAGGGCCAGACAATCGGAAAAGAGGAAACAGCGGAACAAGTCAGCGCTCTCCACAATGAAAACCATGGTAAAGAAAGTCTATACCTCTATGGAAGGTAAGGAACCTCAGGAGATTACTGAAAGTCTGAGGGCGGCCACTTCGTATATAGATAAAATCGCTGACAAGGGTATCATCCACAAAAATAAGGCCGGCAGAATCGTGTCACGGCTTGCCGCCAGGGCGAACAGTACCGGAGGCAGACAGTAAAAGGTTCTCCAGCACAATCCCCGGTCTGACAGCCCCTCCCTTGAGACTGCTGTCTGCATCAATAAGCTTATCAAAGAGAGTGATTAAATCCCTTGTGGGAAACTTCTGCAGCCGTTGAGAGAATTCTTTTACCTTAAATGGAGGAACCCCGACCCTGATAGCAGCCCGCTCAGGTGATTCACCGGCATCAATGAGCGTCCTTGCCTTCAACATCGCCCGTAATTCTTTTACAATGAAATAGAATATTCTCACAGGGGGCTCACCCTCGTCGAGGGCCCGTTTCAGGAAATAAACGCCATCTTTGTATCTCCTTTCAACCATGGCATTAACGACCTCAAAGACCGATACACTCCTCATACTGCTTGAGGCTGCTGCCACGTCATTGATGGACATGCTCTTTTTATCCTTACAATACATTGTAAGTTTCTCTATATCACTCCGTAGTGACAGCATATCATTCCCCGTCATGTCCGCAAGCATATATACTGCTTCGTCGTCTATGCCTTTCCCGGAACGTCTGACCTCCTGTTTAATCCAGCCTATAAGCTGCTGTTTGTAAAGGGGCTGACAGAGCACAAAGGTGGCATTTTTCTCAACTGCTGCTGTAAACTTTTCCCGCCTGTCTAATTTTGTGGCAGTAAGGATGAGACATGTGGTTTTAGAAGGGTTGTTTATGTAAGAGAGCAGACCCTCTTTTTCTTTTGTCGTCCATCCGTCTATACCTTTCACAACTATAACCCGGTAACTCGTCATTACCGGAAGGGTCTCTGCTATCTCAATCACCTTTGATGGCTTAATATCAGCGGCATAAATACTGTCATAATTGAATTCCTTTATGCCACCTTCAAGAAATCTCTCCTTTACAAGCCTAACCCCCTCTTCGATAAAGAATCTCTCAGGCCCCACAAACAGATAGACCGGGGAAGGCTTGATTCCGGCAAAACGGTTAGCAAACTCTGAATAGTTAATCCCCGCCACTTATAACCTCCGTATATCCTACATTCCGCATTCCGCACTCCACACTCCGCATTTCCTACCATCCCCACAATACCCTGTCAGTTGCCTCCTCTGCAAGGTTCCGGGCGATCTCCTTAAGCGCCAGAAGCTTTGAGACCTTGGTGGACATGACGTCACTGCTCACGCTGTATTCTGCACTTGTGGTAATGTCTTTCTCCCAGAGTATTTCACCCTTCCCCTTACCCCCTTCCGTCAAGGGAAGGGATTGCCTGACTAATCTTAACTGCGTTGTAACCGTTATCCTGTATTCCAGCACATTTTGATTACTATCAAAAGAGAGTGGGGACTCCGTATACGAGACCACACTCCCCATTAATATTACATCAGCCCTTGAGCTGTCCACAACCTCTATCCTGCCGTCCTTCATAAACTCTCTTATAACGGCGGGGGTAAGCTCTTCCTCGACTATAGGTTCGAGGGTCTTGTTTGAAAAAACGGGGATGGCTATGGTTTTAGCGCCTCCAGGGAGGTGGCCGCCTCGTCCTGCCATATGATAGCCGCATCCTGCCACGATGAACAAAGCACATAGCAGGGTGGGCAATGCCAACCCTGCATAATAATAAATGATGGGTTTCACCTGAAAATCCCCCCTCACCCATCCCTCTCCCCTAAGGGGAGAGGGTAAGGGTGAGGGGTTTTCATCCCCCTTTGTGAGCCTGCGGCTCATGGATGTTTCATTTTGATTTTTGACTTTTGATATTTGCATTTATATTATCCATATCCACAAATTCCAATATCTCTCTCTTAAAACTCCTCTTGAGTGCGTATGTCTTTTCATCC
>JACRGZ010000013.1 GCA_016234155.1 Nitrospirota bacterium
AATCTATCAATAAATCTAAAGGCCGGCGGTCCCTGATTCTCGAGGAGCATGCTTTTATTGGATATCCCAATATACCGCGGATGGGCCAGATTGGATACAAAGAGGTCTAAGTCCCCGTCATTGTCATAGTCTCCCCACTCTGCGCCGATCGAATGTCCGTAGTAACCCTCTTCCTCATTCCCTTCTACGCCTGCCTCCATAGCAACATTTGTGAATGTGCCGTCCCCGTTATTCCGCCATAGGAAATTTGGGTCCAATCTATAATTCGCAACATATATATCGGGGTCTCCGTCATTATCATAGTCACCCCAGTTTACCCCCCTGCCGCACATCTTTTCCGGGGAGACTGTACCTACAAGAGCGCTTATGTCGGTAAATGAGCCGGCCATAAAGGCCGGCATGGACTCACCCTCCCCCGTACCCCCTCCCGTCAAGGGAGGGGGGGCATTTCTGAGGAGGCGGTCTTGTCGGCACCTTGCCCTCGCTACACTCTCAGACAATGGTCTTTCATAGTTGGCTATATATATGTCAATAAGGCCGTCATTGTCATAATCGCCCCATGCAGCAGCCTCGGTAGGAAGGGTGTCAGGGTCTGCCAGGGCCGTTGGGGTAATATCAGTGAATGCCCCGTCCCCGTTATTCCTCCAAAATCTGTCAGTTGACCCCTTGCCTGATGCAAACGTATAAAAATCAATGTTGCCGTCATTGTTGAAGTCCCCCCATAAACCTCCATTGGCGCCTGTAATACCGCCGATCCCTGCATCCTTCGTTACGTCAGTAAATGTCCCGTTGCCATTGTTCTTAAAAAGTACCGTCCCATTAAACAGTATGTCTTCATATCCGTCATTATTATAGTCACCCCATGCGACCCTGCTTGCCCTTGCCTCTGATAATCCAGCCTCTCTCGTTACGTCCGTAAATGATGTAACCCCCCTTTTTTTTGCAAAGAACTTGTTTGGCGGCTCTTCTACTAACAATCCCTCTAACCCTGTCGTCCTCCCTTTGATAAAGGGATATAAGGCCATGAGCCTCTCCTCTGCCTCCTTATTTTCTCCAGACTGATGGGCCTGCACATACGAATCAATTGCCCCGTATATCTCCCCATTTTCTTCGAGCAATAGTCCCTGGTGGTAGTACAGGTCCTTGTCATATTCAAGTAATTTAACTCCCCGTTTATATGCCTTCTCTGCATCTTTGTATCTGCCAAGCTTGTAGTATGCCAAGCCAAGCGTGTCATAGTATGTCCCCTTTGCCTTTTTCAGGTCTTTGTGCCATTCAGTATCAGGGTAATGTTCAGGTTTATCAGCAGGGTCAGGATTGTTAATAAGGATTAATGCCTTTTTCAAATATGAGACTGCCATCTCTAAGGCGATATCCTTCTTTGTATACCAGTAGCCCACAGAAAAATTTGCCCTCCTGTTATCAGGTTCATCCCTGATCCATTCTTCTCCGAATTGAAATAACCTCTCCTTATCTTTAAGTTCCTCTGCGGCTATGCTCATCCGGATTGAGCGAACCATGTGGCGCTCTTTGCCTGAAGGAAATAGCCTCAAAAAGTCATCTATCATCTTCAGGCGCTTCTCTGCATCCTTCTCCGGCAGGATATTTTCTGAGAGATAATTAGAAAGGGTTGACCTGATCTCCTCATCAGGATCCAAGCCCATTATTTCTTCTGCTATTTTATCCGTCCTTTCATTTTTATGAAGGAAGCTAAACCCTCTAAAGGCGGCCATAAGCCTCTCCGGGCCTTTATCTCCAGAGTTCATAAAGACCTCTATATCTATTTCCACTTCCTCCTTTGCCTTTTCCGAGTAACCGGACTCTTCTAATCTTACGGCCCAAAGGCCGACATAGGCCCCAAATGCATCCCTGTCATACCTTAATGCCTCTTTGTATGCATGCCTGGCGCCTTCATAATTTTCTATTGTAAAATAGACATCCCCGAGGGCAACCCATGCCTCTGCATTCTTCTGATTATATCTAAGGGACTTTATCAGGGCGGCCTCTGCCCTGTCATATTTGCGCTTGTCAGCAAATGCCACCCCATTTTTAAGGTGTGTATCTGACTTGTAAGACTCTATAAGGGAGACACATCCCGTGGATATTAGAGAGGCATAGATGATAAGGGGGATCAGGGAAAGTTTTTTGACCATTCCTTTGAGTGATAACAGGTAAGTCTCCACCGGTCATATAGTTTTACGGCGTCCTGTTCGGCGATTTTAGGGTTAAATGTCTTTGCAGCAGGAGTGAGCCTTTCCACAGATGATACCCCCTGCCAGACCCTCCGGCTGAGACCGGCCAGGAAGGCGACACCGAGGGCAATGGAGTCCCCTTCCCTTGCCTTGTTCAAGGGTCTGCGCAGAATATCTGCCTGAAACTCTAAAAGATAGGGTATGTCCGCCACCTTACCGTTTGCAATAATCCTTTTTAGGGGTATACGCCCGTCTGCCAGTACTACGTTGATGGTATCTTTTACCAGGAATGCGATAGATTCTACAGCAGCTCGTACCATATCCTCCCTTGCCGTAGAAGATTTAAGCCCGTATATACAGGTTGTATTGTTAGTATCCCGGTAAGGGGAGCCGGCCCCTGTGATGGACGGGAACATGAATAAACGGCCTGCAGATGCCCTGCATAACTTATCAATATCATCATTCTGTTTGATAATACCGAGGTTGGTTTGCATCCACTCTAATATTGAGCCGGCCGAGTTTATGACACCTTCAAGCATGTATGTAGTATTATCGCCATTTGACCAGGCGATAGTCGTCAGAAGTCCGGGCAATAAAAATATCTTCTTCCCTGTATTGGTGAGGATAAAACCGGTACTATTATAATTTATATGGACATCCCCTTCCTGAAACAGGCCGTGTCCGATAAGTGAGGCCTGATGTTCTGCTGTAGATGCATGAATTGGTATGGTCTGTCCTTCTATTAATGCATCTCCATAGTGGACTGATGTAGGGAGGATAGACGGGAGGATCTCAGGAGGTATATTGAATAGTTCAAGCAGTTCTTTATCCCATGATTTTGTAAAAATATTACACAGGAGTGTCTGTGCGGCGCTTGCGTGGTCTATTGTAAATGCCGCCCCTTTTGTAAGGTGCCACATCAGGTATGTATTTACCGGGCCGCACAGCAGTCGCCCTTTTTCCAGCAGCTTTTGTGCTGACTTTGTATTCTCTAATACCCACTTTATCTTTGATGCGGAATAGTAAGGGGATAAGATAAGTCCTGTCCGTTCACGGACTGTCTCACGATAATCCACCTTCTCTTTGCATATCTCTGTTCCACGGGGATCGGTATAGCTTATGGAATTATAGATTGGTTTGCCTGTATCTTTATCCCAGAGTATTATTGTAGAGCGTTGTCCTGCAAATCCTGCAGCGGCTATCTGACTCTTTTTATTCCCTATCTTTTTAAATAATACCTTTATTGCGTTCTGCTGGCTTTTCAGTATATCGGCGGGTCTGTATTCAATCCAGCCTGATTTAAGCCAGCCTGATTTAAGATAGATGGGCCGCAGGGGGTGTTCCCCCTGGGCGATAATTTTACCTTTATTATCAATGAGAGTTGCCTTTGAATTTAAAGAGCCTTGCTCAAGTGCAAGGATATATTGGCCCATGGGCATTTGTCCCTATTTAACTGTGAAATTCGGCTTATAATAACAATCTGGGTTTGCAAAGTCAACGATAGACTTTTCCGTATTTGTGAACTGAGGCACTTAGCTAATTTTTCAACCTCCATCTGACGATATAACTATAGCCTGCCCTGAACTTGTTTCAGGGTCATCGTACAAAAACCCCGGTGGCTGGCCTGAAGAGCATGAAAAAATCAATTACAAAACGGCGAAAAAGGATGGAGTCAGAAGAGCTCTACCGCTCGGTAATCGAGCAGGCATCAGAGGGGATACTGCTCGTTTCAATTAACAATAAAAAGATCATAGAGGGGAATGCGGCCTTTAACAATCTGCTCGGCTACAGCAGCGGGGAAGTTGTTAATATGAGCCTCTACGACATAATTGCAGAGGGGCGTGAGACTATAGACCTTGAGGTTGATCGTATCCTTCGGGAAAAAAGAGATATAAGGCTGTACCACAGGGACGGGTCTTACGTCTATGCAGAATTATCGGCTAACAGTATTACTTATAATGACCAGGATACGATGTGCCTTGTTGTGCATGATATAACTGAAAGGAAACGTTTTGAAGAACAACTGATGTTTCAGGCAAATCACGACTCACTGACCGGGCTTGCCAACAAGGGCCTCCTCGAGGACCGCCTTAGTCAGGCTACAGCCTACCAGAAGCGGAAAAATAACATACTTGCGATAATGCTCCTTGACCTCGACCGCTTTAAGGTCATTAACGATACCCTTGGCCACCCTGCCGGGGACATCCTTTTACAGGCTGTTGCTGAACGGTTGAAGGTATCTGTGAGGAGCTATGATACCGTGGCACGCCTCGGAGGAGATGAGTTTGTCATCGTTGTTACAGATGTCTTAAACACCAATGATGTCATTACTATTGCAAAGAATATCCTGAATCTCTTTACCACACCATTTACGCTAAACGGACAGGAGTTATTTGTTACAGCAAGTATCGGGATATCTGTCTATCCATTTGACGGTGATAGCGTTGAACACCTCTTGATGAAGGCAGATACGGCAATGTATCATTGTAAGGGGCAGGGCGGGAACAACTATCAGTTTTTTGCTGAAGATATGAACATAAAGGTGAGAGACAGGCTTACGCTGGAAACAAGCCTGCGAAAGGCCATTGATCAGGAAGAACTGATCCTCTATTATCAGCCTAAGGTGGATCTGACAACAGGGCGTATCTGCGGGATGGAGGCCTTAATAAGGTGGCGGCGTGCAGACGGCAAATTGGTCTTACCCGCGGAATTTATACCATTGGCTGAAGAGACGGGATTAATAATCCCCATAGGTGAATGGGTGCTGCGTAATGCCTGCAGGGACACCAGACGGTTGCTGGATAAGGGATACTCCGGACTACGTGTTTCGGTAAATCTCTCCGGCCGTCAATTTGCGCAGCAAAACCTGGTTGAGATGCTGAAGGATGCCCTGACGGAGAGCGGCCTCGATCCGGGACACCTTGAATTAGAGCTGACTGAGAGCGTCCTGATGAAGGATGAAGAAGGGATTATCAAAAAGCTTTGTGCAATGAAAGAAACAGGGGTAATGCTGTCTATTGACGATTTTGGCACGGGTTATTCATCCCTGAGTTATCTGAAAAGATTCCCGATAGACGAGATCAAGATTGACAGGTCATTTGTTCAGGACATCACAAACAATCCTGATGGCGCTGCAATCGTTAATGCAATCCTGGCAATGGCGCATACACTCAAATTGCGGGTTGTCGCCGAAGGGGTCGAGACTATGGAGCAGGCGATGTTCTTAGTCGAGCACCGGTGCGAAGAGATGCAGGGGTACTACTTTAGCCCGCCGTTGCCGCTTGAGGCATTTGAAGAGATGCTCCGTTCCGGGAAGCAACTGACCGTAGCATCTCAGCACATCTGACCTTTTACTCATTGGACAGACCTGAACAAATCCAAAATCCTAAATTTATTCTACCTACACTTGAATCCTCGACCCCTCGACCCCTTGAACCCTAATTTTCATTAAGGCTAAAGCCTGCGGCTACAGTCTTGCAGCGCTGTAAAACATATACCCTCCGATACCCATAAATATTATATTTGCCAGCCAGGCCGAAAGTATGGCCGGCAGATAGCCTGAATAACCTATATGTAGTGAGAAGGAGAAGGAAACCCAGTATAAGACACTTATGGCGATGCATAATCCAACTCCGCCGGCAATCCCGCCGTACCTTTTTATATGGAAGGCTATGGACATCCCCAGGACAGACATTATAAACCCTGCAAAAGGGAAGGATGTCTTTGCGTACAGGTCTACTGCAAGCCTTTTAATCTCGTAGCCCTCTTTTTTTATCTTCTCGATATAATTTTTTAACGTTGCAAACCTTGTCTCGGATGCCTGGATTGTAACATGCCTGAAGTCCTGCGTTTTAAAGGGAAATGCTACAGGAAGTCTGTCAAAGTTATAGATCTTTAATCCCCCTGCCTTTTCTCCCTCCCCCCAAGTCCTCCTTATACCTCCCAGTAAAAACCACTCCCCGTTCTCTGATACAGCCCCTTTTGCTGAGATACTCTCCCTGATCTGAAAATCAGGTGTCAGATAGTATACATTGACCCGCCCCATTACCTTTTTGTCAGGGTCTATAAACCTGACATTGTAAATAGTATAGTTGTCAGCCTTAAGCCAGAGGCTGTCTTCTTTAAAGAACATCTCCCTCGGTCTTGCCTCAGCCATTCTCTTTATATCTTCAGCCTTCCTGTTTGTTATCGGCATGAGGGAATCATTGAGGAAAAATGCTGCAACTGATATGACAACTGTTATTGCAAGGACAGGGAAGGTGATGTTCCGGACACTTAATCCCCCTGAACGCATTGCTGTCACCTCATTGTATTTTGCAAAGAGCCCTAAATTGAGAAACGATGCAAAGAGGATGGAGAGCGGGATTATGTAGTAGACAGCCTGCGGTAACCGTAAAAGGAAATAGCCATATATGGTGTGAAGATCAGTATGGGCCTTCGTAAAATCACTCAGATTTTCAAAAACATCTACTACCATGTAAAGGATTGTCAGACCTGCTGCAATAAGGAGCAGTATTTTAATAAATTCTATGGTTACGTATCTTGAAATAATTTTCATCTGTAAATCCTGTTCATTTTCTTGCCACCACCGCTATAGAGAAACCGGCGAGCATGAGGGATACGGCGACAGTAGCCCACGCTGCCCAGAAAGGGTGTATAAAGCCTTCGACGGCTAATATCTCAAACCCGCTGTCTATAACATAATAACAGAATACAATAGCGATACTTACTATAAAACCGGCGAACCTGCTTGAAAACTTAGACAAGATACCAACAGGCGCTCCAAGGATCCCGAGGACTAAAGCTGCTGCCGGGAGTGAGAATTTCTTATGGAACTCTATCATCGCCCTCCTGTATTCCCTGTATTTCCCCTGATCTAAATCCTCTTTCATCTTTTTCCTTAATTCACCAAGTCCAATCCCCCATACATCTTTAAACAAACGCACCCTTTCTATTGAATTAGCCGCATCTAATCTGATGTAATATGTGGAAAATGAGGCCATCTGGTATCTTTCTCTGTCTTCTAACTCAAAATATATACGGCCGTTTTCAAGTTTCAGGAAGATGTTCGCCGTGGATGGGTCATTAAGGAATTTGCCTCGCCGGGCTGTTATAATCTTTGAATCCTTCGATGATCTGTCAGAGATGAGAACGTCATTTAATGTGTCAGCTTCCTCTACTTTTTTTACATACACTAACAGATTAAAGAGGTTGTTAAATACCCCTTCCTGAAGGCCAAGATTCCTCTCACTTTTAAGGGCCTCATAGGATTGTAATCTTATATACCGGTTTCCCATAGGTTGAAGGACAGTGGATGAGAGCAAGGCAAGTAAAAAGGCTATCAGCGAGAATATAAGCACAGGGGGGAGCATACGGTAAAGACTGATGCCTGCTGACCTCATGGCTGTTATCTCATGGTCAGTAGAGAGCCTGCTGAAGGTCAATATGGATGAGATTAGGACAGAGAGTGGTATTGCCAGCACTAAGAAAAGGGGTATAATGAATGGTGCAAATTTGACAAGGCCGAAGAAACTTATCCCAGTATCAGCGGAGAGCCGCGAGAATTTCATCATCTGCTGCATCAGAAAGGCTGACAGCAGGACTGCGATGCTGAGCATAAAGGCGATGGTAAGTTCACGGAGGATGTATCTGTCGAGTATCTTAGTCATAAGTTTCTACTATAGTTATTTTATCGTTGCTTGTAAATAGTGCTGCACCACTTTACCCTCCCCCTTGATGGGGGAGGGTTAGGGTGGGGGTGAAAATGATGTCAAGAAACTTTTCAATATACAAGTCCTACCTTGACGAGCGGGGAAAACTGCATCCATTCATGCAGGACATGATCCTCTTCTACAAGGGGCTGATTGATATATGGGGTGAAGCCTCCCCTGACGACCTTTCTCCTTTGTTCCCCCCCCTCACTCAAGTTTTCCCCCCTTTTTTAAAGGGGGGTGAGGGGGGATTAAAGTGTATGCTCAACAAGGATAAAATCAAAGCCTTGGATTTTACCAACAGCATAAGCGTCGCAAAGAAAATATTTAAATTATTCGAACAGGAGAAGAAAGATGCGGATATTGAATGTGCCGGCGCATCACCAGATGCCATTATCGAATTTATAAAAGATGGCCTTGCCAGTGAGGAGAGATATAAAAACGCTATCCTTAAATGGATACTCAAGCCATCTTTTGAATACACAATAGGTAAGCTAAAAATAATTGGCCAAACTACCCTCCCCCCCTCGTTCATATCCCCTCTCCCCACCCCCCTCCATATCCTCCCCCCACACGGGGGGGAGGAAAAAAGCTTGCCCCCGAAGTATTTATCGGGGGGTGGGGGGGGTGATTTGCAGGGGGAGAGGGGAAGGGTGAGGGGGAGCAAATCGGTGAGGGGGAGCGTAGGCGGCATATGCCCCCTGTGCGCCTCCCCTCCAGGCATGGCCCTTGTCTATGCCCCTGGTGATGGAACATCTGATCAGCGCCTCCTCTCCTGCTGCTTCTGCGGATACAGGTGGCCTTATTCCATGACCGGCTGTCCGGCATGTGGCAATGACAGTCCGGAAAAGTTTGGTTTCTTTGTCGGGGATTCATCCCCCAAAGAAAGCCCAAAAGAACCCCCAAAAGAACCCCCAAAAGAAACTAATGACCAGGGTGTGCGTGCCGTAAGCTGTGAGGAGTGCAAGACTTATCTGAAGACCATCTTCATAGGATGCCGTGGTGACAACAGAGCCCCTGAGGACTTGGACATGGACATAGAAGACGTAGCTACCCTCCACCTCGATATAATAGCCAACCAGCGTGGGTACAAAGCCCTCTGTGGGTGAATGAGTGAATGGGTGAATGAGTAAAACCAATGATCCCATCTACCCATCTACCGATTGAGGCTCTTGCAAAAGTCCCCATTTTGTCATTCCCGCAGGGATTCTGAGCGGGAATCTGGTTCTAAGTGCTTGAAAAAGCATATCCCTCCCCGAGTGCTTCTATCGGGGATAGAAGATTTCGGGGATGACATAGACTTTTGCAAGAACCTCGATTTACCCATCTACTCTCAAAGCACTTGCAAAAGAAAATAGCGCTATGTTAATATTCCATTACCATGTCCGGTCTTGTAAAAGAAAAGAATCTTTTAACCAGGGCTGCCTATCACTATGAGATTGTAGATGTAAAAGGGCCAAATCTGTTCAGGGAGTTCTTCCCTTATAATGAGGTCCCAAAGATCCCATTTAATCACCGTATTGTTCCGATGTATACCCCTGATGAGTTCTGGATTACTGATACCACCTTCAGGGATGGGCAGCAGGCAAGGCCGCCGTACGGTGTCGAACATATAGTAAAGATCTATGACATGCTCCACAGGTTGAGCGGCCCTAATGGTGTGATAAGACAGTGCGAGTTCTTTCTTTACAGCAAGAAGGACAGGGAGGCTGTAGAGAAGTGTCTTGAGAAGGGGTACAGGTATCCTGAGATAACGGGGTGGATAAGGGCGGTCAAGGAAGATTTCCAGATCGTCAGGGAGGCGGGCCTTAAAGAGACCGGTATCCTTACATCATGCTCTGACTACCATATCTTTTTAAAGCTTGGAACGACGAGGCGTGAGGCGGCCGACAAATACCTTGATATAGTCAGGACGGCACTGGATGCCGGCATTGTGCCCCGCTGTCACCTTGAAGATATCACCCGTGCAGACTTCTATGGGTTTGTAATCCCCTTTGTCCAGAGGCTGATGGAGATCTCTGAGCAGAGCGGGATACCGGTCAAGATAAGGGCATGTGACACAATGGGGTATGGTGTCCCTTATATGGGCGCCTCAACACCCCGCGGGATACCGGAGCTTATCTATGGTCTTGTGCACTATGGCGGTGTTCCTTCAGAGCAGCTTGAGTGGCACGGGCATAATGATTTTCACAAGGCCCTGATAAATGCAACAACGGCATGGGTATATGGATGCAGTGCGGCTAACGGGGTCATATTCGGCTTTGGGGAGAGGACCGGCAATACCCCGATTGAGGCATTAGTTATGGAGTATATATCATTGCGGGGGGATACAAATGGTGTAGATACAACCGTGATTACAGAGATAGCTGAATATTTCAGAAAGGAGCTCGGTGTCCTGATACCCTCAAATTACCCCTTTGTCGGCGCTGACTTTAATAACACAAGCGCCGGTATCCACGCGGACGGGGCGCTGAAGAACGAAGAGATATATAACATATTTGATACTGTAAGACTCCTTAAGAGACCGATGGGGATTACTATTACGGACAAGTCCGGGGTTGCCGGTATTGCATACTGGGTGAACAGTCACCTGGGATTGGAGGATGACCGTAAGGTGGATAAAAAACACCCCGGGATTGAAAAGATATACAGATGGGTTATGGAACAGTATGAAATGGGGAGGCTTACGGCCATATCGTCTGATGAGATGTTTACTCAGGCCAAGAAGCATCTGCCGGAATATTTTGGTTCAGAGCTTGACCGCCTGAAGAAGAGGGCTGAGGATATTATGGTGCCTCTGGTAGAGGATGTTGTTGATGATGGTTCATTTAAGACTATGAGTTTCGGGCAGATGGAGGCGATTATGCAGAAGCTGGTGGATGATAATCCGTTTATACAGTTTGCCTATGTTGTTAACATGGACGGACGGCTTCTGACAAAAAATATAACCCAGTCGGCCGATAGGGCAAGATATGAGAGATTTGGCGTCGGACAGGATTTCTCGAACAGGCCATGGTTTATCGAGCCGCTGAAGAGTGGTAATACCTTTGTCACCGATTTCTACAAGTCTACAATAACCGATGCCCTCTGTATAACGGTTTCTACCCCTGTCAGGAATGAGACAGGGGAGGTGAAGGGTGTATTTGGTGTTGATTTAAAGTTTGAGGATGTGGTAAAGATTGACAGGAGGATGGAGTTTGGCAGGGTATCTGCAGAGGAGAAGGGTGGAGTTGAAGGGGAGATAATATGAGGTAAAATCCTAAGCACTAAATCCTAAATTCTAAACAATATCAAATGACCAAAATCCAAAATTCAAAACAGCAAGGCTTTAGAAGTTTTGAACATTTGGATTTAGGATTTTGAATTTGTTTAGGATTTAGATATTAGGATTTAGGATTGCAATAAGGAGGCGAAATTGGGCGGACGGAATAAAATAACCATTATCGGCGCCGGCAATGTAGGGGCCTCTACGGCCCAGAGGGTGATGGAGAAATCCCTGGGGGATGTGGTGTTAATAGACGTTGTAGAAGGGATCCCTCAGGGTAAGGCGCTTGATATCTTAGAAGCTGCCCCTTTAAGCAATGCCGATGTAAGTGTCACGGGAACAAATAGTTATGATGAGACCGCAGGGTCTGATATTATTGTTATAACGGCAGGACTTGCAAGAAAACCCGGTATGAGCCGGCGGGATCTGTTAGAAAAAAATGCCAGGATAGTAAGGGATGTTACTGCAGAGGCTGTAAGACACTCACCTGACGCAATACTTATCGTTGTAACAAACCCCATGGATCTTATGACATCTGTATCATGGAACGTCTCGGGTTTTCCAAGTCATCGTGTGATAGGGATGGGTGGTGTGCTTGATTCATCCAGGTTCAGATGTTTTATTGCCTCCGAACTTAATGTATCAGTAGAGAATATACATGCCTTTGTACTTGGCGGTCATGGAGACCTCATGGTGCCGCTGCCGAGATTTTCCACCGTCGCCGGTGTCCCGATAACTGAGATATTGTCAAATGCCCGGATAGACAAGATGGTGGAGCGTACAAGGTCTGGCGGCGGCGAGATCGTGGGGCTTCTTAAGACGGGGAGCGCCTATGTGGCGCCTGCGGCGGCGATTACAGAGATGGTGGAGGCTATTATTCTTGACAAAAAGAAGATAATGCCATGCGCAGTGTATTTAGACGGGGAGTATGGGGTGAAAGACATGTTTGTTGGTGTGCCAGTAAAACTGGGGAAGAAAGGTGTAGAGGAGATTATTGAGATAAAGTTTACGGATGAGGAGAGGGAGGCGTTTCTTAAGTCTGTTGACAGGGTCAGGAGCGGAGTAGATGAGGTAAAACAAATCCTAAATCCTAAATCCTAAATTATTGGTAAGGGGTCAAGGGGTCAAGGATTCAAGGGGTCAAGTGATATTAATTCACTTGAATCCTTGACCCCTCGACCCCTTGAACCCTAATTTAGGATTTT
Source organism: Nitrospirota bacterium (assembly GCA_016234155.1). Lineage (GTDB taxonomy): Bacteria > Nitrospirota > 9FT-COMBO-42-15 > HDB-SIOI813 > HDB-SIOI813 > JACRGZ01. The sequence goes on from JACRGZ010000013.1 coordinate 12,374, forward strand.
ACCGAAGAGGGTTCTTAGGGATGCGGCGCATACATTACAACGATATAGCGGACAAGATCAGTGACATCTGTATAGAGGCTAACTACAGCCTCAGCGGGGATGTCATTGCAGCGTATGAGAAGGCCCTTGAGATGGAAAAATCCCCCCTTGGCCAGGAGGTGCTGAGGCAGATTATGGAGAACTCGCAGATCGCCGGTAAGGAAGGTATGCCCCTCTGTCAGGATACGGGGCTTGCGGTCTTTTTTGTTGAGCTTGGTCAGGATGTCTCTATAGCCGGCGGACTCCTGAGTGATGCGATAAATGAAGGGGTGAGACAGGGGTACAGCAAGGGTTATCTCAGGAAATCTGTTGTGGAAGAGCCTATCTTTGGCAGGAGAAATACCACTGATAATACCCCGGCTATTATCCATACTGAAATTGTTCCGGGTGACAAAATCAAGGTTACACTTGATGTTGCCGGTGGTGGGTGTGAAAATATGGCGGCGTTAAAGATGTTCCGTCCGGCAGACGGGATTGAAGGGGTAAGGCAGTTTGTCATTGAAACGGTGAGAAATGCAGGTGCGAATCCATGTCCGCCTGTTGTTGTCGGAGTTGGTATCGGGGGGGATTTTGAGAAGGCTGCCATTTTGGCGAAGAGGGCATTGCTGAGGCCGGTTGGACAGCCGCATCCCAAGATGGAGGTGGCTGCTGTAGAGGAGGACCTCTTAAAGAGGATAAATCAACTTGGCATCGGACCTGTAGGTCTGGGTGGCAATATAACCGCCCTTGCGGTTCATATAGAGATACACCCATGCCATATCGCCAGTCTGCCGGTGGCGGTAAATTTAGGATGTCATTCGAGCAGGCATAAAAGCATGGTTGTATGAAAATAACTACACCCCTTACAGACAATGTTATCACAGGACTTAAGGCAGGTGACAGGGTAGAGATAACAGGCGTCTTATATACTGCCCGGGATGTGGCGCACAAGCGGCTTGTCCAAATGATTAAAGAGGGGGAGAAGTTACCCTTTGATCTCAGAGGACAGATTATCTATTTTGTGGGTCCGACACCTGCAAAACCAGGGATGCCAATAGGTTCTGCCGGTCCTACAACAAGCGGGAGGATGGACCCCTATTCCCCTTATCTTATTGAGCAGGGTCTTAAAGGGATGATCGGAAAGGGTGGGAGGTCTAAAGAGGTCGTTGATGCAATGGCTGAACATAAGTGCATATACTTTGCCGCTGTCGGCGGCGTTGCGGCGCTCCTTTCAAAGAAGATAAAGAAGGCAGAGGTGATTGCCTTTGAAGACCTCGGGACAGAGGCAGTCAGGAGATTAGAGGTAGAGGACTTCCCGGCGATCGTAATAAATGATATTTACGGTGGAGACCTCTACAAAGAAGGCGTAGCCAGGTATTCCAGCCCCCCGAGTAGCCGCATCCTTTAGGTAGGATGCGAAATTTACACAGACCCAGCGCAGGGGTCATCCCCCATTATTTTGGACAGACCTGAAGGTCTGTCCCTACGTCTCCCGATGACCCTACACCCTAGACTATAGGCCGGCCATGAAGGTCGGCGCTGCAGGCATAGCATATTCACATAAGGTTTATGCAAAATTCGTGCTTAAAATCCTTTACTTGAATTTTCGTTTGTGTTATATTTCATTTTATCTAATAAGCCAATGGATATTTCAAGAAAATGGAAGTATATCGGGATAATCTGTTTTCTCTTATTTGTTGTCATTCTTACAGGGCTTTTAAAGGGGAAAGAGGAAGGGAAGGGTGAGCGGTTAGAGACAGCCGTGCTTGGAGATATAGTGCAGCGCATAGAGAATTTTCACCTTATACGTTTTAAAGGTGAAGATGTGGAGTGGGAAATAGCGGCAAAAAAGGCGGTGATACATAACGGAGAAGATGATGCCTCACTTCAGGAGATAGGGATTACTCATAACCCGTATAATGGAGAGCCAATCAGGCTTACAGCAGAGAGAGGAAGATACAACATAGATTCAAATGCCTTTCTTTTAGAAAAGGTAGAGAGGGAAGTAGATGTAAAGATTGGCGAAGGTCTTACGATAAATGTCGGCAGCCTTTCGTGGTCTGAAGATGACAGGGAGATATGGGGTCCCGGGAAGGTGCTGTTAGTGGGCCAAAGATTTATACTTGAAGGAGAGGACCTTATAGCGAATCTGGATAAAGGGGTGTATGAGATTAAAAATAACATCCGGGCGGCTATGTGGTAATTGGGGTGGTAATTGGGTAATGTCAAATGTCAAAATTCAAAGAGGCTCTTGCAAAAGTATAAAAATGTTGTCATTCCCGCATGGTTTAAGCGGGAATATAGTGTTTTATTACAGAAAATCATATCCGTCCCCGAGTGGCTTCTATCGGGGATAGAAGATTTCGGGGATGACATAGACTTTTGCAAGAGCCTCCAAAGTTCAAATTATTTTAGGATTTTGATTTTCATCTCTGGATTTTGTTTAATATTTTTATTTAATTCTTCAACAGTAAGGGGAGAAGAGTCGCCGGTTACGAGGTTCATCAGTCAGGGGGAGGAAGGGGCGCTCTCTATAACATCCAGGAAGATGACCCTCAAGAACCAGGAGAATACGATACTGTTTGAAGGGGATGTTGTTTTAGAGCGCGGCTCAATGAGGTTAAAGGCCAGGAGGGTAGAAGCTGTGTTCACATCGCTGCCGGAGGGAGAGCAGGGTTTATTTGAGAGTGCAGATAAAAAAAGAGGGCTTTCTACTATTACTGCTACAGGGGATGTCGAATTTATCCAGGGTTCCAGAACTGTCCTTTCAAACAAGGTCATTTATTTTAAAAAAGATGAGAGGATGGTCTTTACAGGCTCACCGAATATCCGGGAAGGTAAGGATGAACTCAAGGGTGAAAAGATCACAGTCCATATACTGGAGGACAGGGTTGTGGTAGAGGGAGGGGAAGCAATTATACATCCCAGGTAGGGCTAAGTTAGGGTGAAGAAAGATGTAGGGACAGACCTTCAGGTCTGTCCAAAATGGCGGCAGGTTAAATGGCAACGCTTAAAGTAGAAAATATAGAGAAGATTTACAAGGGCCGTAAGGTAGTGGATAAGGTAAGCCTCACATTAAACAGGGGTGAGGTGGTAGGTATTTTAGGGCCTAATGGGGCTGGTAAGACCACGATCTTTTCCATTATTATAGGTATCTTAAAACCCTCTGCCGGCCGGATATTCTTAGATGATACCGAGATAACCTGCCTCCCTACTTATAAGCGTGCACGCCTTGGGATATGCTACCTTCCCCAGGAACCATCGATTTTCAGGAAACTTACAGTAGAAGAGAATATTATGGGAGTCCTCGAATTTCAAGACCTGTCTTCATACGAACGTCATGACAGATTAAATCAGCTTATCAGGGAACTCAATGTAGCCCATCTTGCCAGGCAGCCGGCCAATACCCTTTCGGGTGGTGAGAGGAGGCGGGTAGAGATTGCCCGTTCGCTTGCCTCATCGCCCACATTTATCTTTCTCGATGAGCCCTTTGCCGGTATAGACCCCATTTCTGTAACAGACCTGCAACAGATAATCCTTCAGTTAAAGGACAAAGATATAGGTATATTAATAACGGATCACAATGTTAAGAATACACTTGAGGTCTGTGACAGGGTATATATATTAAATGAGGGTATTATTTTAAAATCAGGAACTCCGTATGATATAGCTGCAAGCGCTGAGGTTAGATCTACCTATTTGGGAGAAAGGTTCAGGTTAGAACCAGAGCATACTGTGCCGGAGCATATCCCAGAGCATATAATAGACAGATAGTAGGGGGTCAGAATATGCATACGAAATTAGATATCAGGCTTGCACAGAAGCTTATAATGACCCCTCAGCTTCAGCAGGCCATAAAGCTCCTTCAACTCTCAAAACTTGAGTTACAGCAGATAATAAATCAGGCGCTCATGGAAAACCCTTTCCTTGATGAGATCCCGGAAGAAACAGCAGAGGCGGATGAAGATGAAATGTATAAGACAACTACCACTTCGGAGAGTGACAGTAAAGTAGAGGTTGAAGCAGAACAAGTCACGCCACTCGATGGAATGGACCTGAAGTGGGATGACTATCTCTCTGATGACGGAGTTGACACCAAAGAGTTAAGCTATTTTAAGGATAGCGACGAAGATGCCATGACATATGAGCAGACAGTGTCCAGGCCCTCTTCACTCTCTGAACACCTGTCATGGCAGCTTAATCTTTCTACTTCTGATCCGGTTATCAAAAATATAGGCGAGGCCATAATTGGCAATATAGATGATAATGGTTATCTTCAAGCGACTATGGAAGAGATAAGCGGGATATGTGGTGTATCAAAAGATATAGTTCTTGGTGTATTGACGTTAATGCAGGGATTTGACCCGCCCGGTATAGCCGCAAGGGATATGAGGGAGTGTCTTCTTATTCAGATTGCGCAATTAGGTTTTAAAGACACCATTGTTGAGGCAATTGTCTCTGAACATCTCCCGGATTTTGAGAAAAAACGCTTCCCTGTTATAGCGCGTAAGCTGGGTATTACATTAGATGATTTATCGCATGCCATCAAGATTATAGAAAGGCTTGAACCAAAACCAGGGAGGTCATTTTATTCCTCTGATAATCTTTATATAGTCCCGGATGTATTTGTTATAAAATACGAAGGTGAGTATCTCGTTATATTGAGTGATGATGGATTGCCAAGGCTCAAACTGAACCCGACATACAAGCGGATGCTTAAAAAGGGGAGTGGCCTTGCTGAAGATGCCCGCGGCTACTTAGAGGATAAGTTCCGTTCTGCCATCTGGATGATAAGGAGTATAGAACAGCGCAACAGGACTATATATAAGGTGGCGCAGAGCATCGTCAGATGTCAGGAGGAATTCCTCGAAAAGGGGATTAATTACCTGAAACCACTGACACTGAGAGAGATTGCAGATGATATCAATATGCATGAATCCACTGTCAGCCGTGTTACTAACAATAAATATATATGTACACCTCAGGGCATTTTTGAGTTGAAATACTTTTTCAGCAGCGGTCTGTCAACGAGTGATGGAAACAGTTGTTCGTCAACAAGTGTCAGAGATATGCTCCAGAGGCTAATCGCAGATGAAAACCACAAAAAACCTTACAGTGATCAACAGATAATGGAGTTTCTGAAAGGACAGCAGATAGAGATAGCAAGGAGAACGGTTGCCAAGTACAGAAAAGAGTTAAAGATTCCTTCTGCAAGCAGGCGGAGAAAACTATTAATATGAGATTTAAGAATCTCCGCGTGGTGGTTATAAGCGGACTTTCAGGGGCCGGCAGGAGCAGCGCCCTGAAATGTTTTGAGGATTTAGGTTTTTTCTGCATAGACAATCTCCCCCCGCAGCTTCTTCCCAAGTTAGTTGAACTCTGTACCCAGTCCGGGAGTGAAATCAGCAAGATAGCATTAGGTATAGATATACGTGAGAGGGGATTTTTCCGTGATTTTGAGAACGTATTGAATGATCTGATAAAGAGCGGGTACCCTATAGAGATTGCATATCTCGATGCGAGGGATGAGGCGCTTGTCAGACGTTTTAGCGAGACAAGAAGGCCCCACCCACTTGCAAAGGAGATGCCTGTCATCGATGGTATAAGACTTGAACGTGAGAGGTTAAGGTGGTTGCGCGAGAAGGCCACCCTGATTATAGACACCTCAGATTTCAATATCCATCAACTCAAGAATGAAATCTACAGGCACTTCTTCGAGGCAGAAAGAGACAAAAAGATAATCGTAAATATAGTCTCTTTTGGTTTTAAATACGGGGTGCCCTATGACATTGATATGTTATTTGATATAAGGTTCCTCCCGAATCCCAACTTTGTCTCTCATCTTAAACCACTATCCGGAGGGGATAAAGATGTGTCAGAATATCTCTTGTCGAGCCCTCAGACCAAACTCTTCTTAGAGAGATTTTTTCAGTTTGTAGATTTCCTTATGTCCCAGTATGAACAGGAGGGGAGATATTATCTCAGCATAGGAATTGGCTGCACAGGGGGGAGACACAGGTCGGTTTTTATAGCAGAAAGCCTTGAAAGGCATATAAGGGATATGGGTTATGAGACAACCTTACGCCACAGGGATATTGAGAAAGTGAATGTCTGAGACGATGTCTTCATACATAATTGCCATTACAGGTGCAAGCGGCACTGTCTATGGTATAAGACTGTTGAAGTACATGCTCGGAAACGGGATCAGGGTCTATCTTACTATTACTAAGGAAGGGTGGGATATATTGAGGGATGAGGCCGGGTTATACTGGGAGGGGGGAGAAGATGAGGTCAACTCCGCCCTCAGGAAATATTTTGGGGCAGCGGAAGAGACACTTCGCTACTACCATGAAGATAACCTCAGGGCATCCATAGCGAGCGGCTCTGTTCATACTGACGGGATGATAATAGTTCCATCTTCCATGAAGACTGTTGCTTCCATAGCATCAGGTGTTGCCTCTAATCTTGTTGGACGTGCCGCCGATGTTATTTTGAAGGAGAAGAGAAAATTGGTTATAGTCCCACGGGAGACACCATTGAATAGTATACACTTACGTAACCTCCTCACCCTTTCCGAGATGGGCGCCCATATTATCCCCGCCATGCCGGCATTCTATAACAGACCAAAGACCATAGAAGATATTGTGGATTTTATAGCCGGCCGCATCCTTGATGCCCTATATATAGATAATAGCCTATATAGGCGATGGGGTGACAAGGAATAAAAAATACTTGACTCTGGTTATTATATGAAGTATAGTTAGTATATGTGAAGGGTTCAAGGGTTCAAGGGGTCAAGGGGTCGAGGGGTCAAGTGAAATTCACTCGACCCCTTGACCCCTTATATGTAATATGAGTCAGAACAAAAAATATTACGCAAGAGACATATGCACCCTTTTTGATATTTCAAAGGCTACCCTTTTCAGATGGGAAAGCGATGGATTGATCTCCAATATTAAGAGAGACTGGCGGAACTGGCGCATGTACAGTGAAGAGAATATTGAAGAGATCAAGAAGATAATAGAGGCAAAGGGAAAGAAATAATGTTATTCCGCAGAAAGAAAGAGACAATAGGCATTGACATAGGTTCAAGCTCAATCAAGCTTATTCAATTGGAAGAGAGCGAGGGACGTTATAGGCTGTCCAAGTTTGGTATTTCGTATCTCGCCCCTGAAATGATTGTGGACGGGACTATTATGGACTCTGTCCGGTGTGTCGAGGCCGTACAGGATCTTATTAAGGAACAGTCCATATCTACTAAGGATGCTGTTATATCTGTATCCGGTCACTCAGTTATAGTTAAAAGGGTTACCCTCCCCCAGATGTCGGAAGGTGAGCTTGCTGAATCTATTAAATGGGAGGCGGAACAGTATATACCCTTTGACATTAATGATGTGAACATGGACTTTCAGATATTGAACACCTTTGTCGGCCCTGATGGAAAACCGCAGATGAATGTTTTATTGGCAGCGGTAAAGAAGGACAAGCTTACAGACTACACCTCCCTTGTCATAGAGGCAGGTCTTAGACCTGCTATTGTTGATATTGACTCCTTTGCCCTCGAAAATATGTATGGGATTAACTACGAGGTCAGGGAGGGTGAGGGTGTGGCGTTGATAAATATTGGGGCAAGTCTTACAAACATTAACATCCTTCAGGGGGGGATGTTTGCATTTACGCGGGACATTTCCATCGGCGGGAACAGGTATACGGAGTCTATTCAGAAGGACTTGGGCCTTTCCTATGATGATGCAGAGAAGGTGAAGAAAGGGGAAAATGTAGAGGGGATTGACCCTCTCGCTTTAGACGCGATTATCGGGAATGTCTCTTCAGAGATCGCAGGCGAGATAACAAGATCCTTTGGTTACTTCAAGACCACTTTGGGAAGTGAAAATATAGATAAGGTGATGTTGAGCGGCGGTTCATCAAAGGTAAAAAATATAGATGTATTCTTACAGGAACGTCTTGAACTGCCGGTTGAGATTGCAAATCCCTTCAAGAAGATCGATGTGCCCCCGGAATTTGACGCTGACTACATAAGAGATATATCCCCAATGGCATCAGTTGCTGTGGGCCTTGGGATACGAAGGTTAGACGACAGATGATAAAAATAAACCTTCTACCGGCTGCTAAAAAGGCAGGTAAGGCTACTCACATCAAGTTCGGTCTTAACTCTTATGTGACACTTTTTATTATTGCCGTGGCGGCCGTGATACTGATAGAGGGGTTTACATGGTATTGGTTAAACAGCAGGATATCGTCACGCACAACAGAGAAACAGACCCTTGAGACGAGGCTTGCCGGATTAAAGGAAAAGGTTAAAGAGGTAGAGAATTATGAAAAGGACAAGAAGACCTTCGAGCAGAAGATAGCAATAATACAGAATTTAAAGAAGGGGCAGAAGGGGCCTGTTCATGTATTGGATGAAATCAGCCGCATGCTGCCGGAGAGGGTCTGGCTTGTATCCCTTAAAGAAAAGGGCGCCGATATAAGTATTACCGGTTCAGGGATGACGAATGACGATATAGTCAGGTATGTAAATAATCTCAAGACCTCCAGTCTCTTCCGGAATATCCAGCTTATCGAATCAAGGCAGGTAGTAGATTCAGGAATTCCTGTTTATAGTTTCAGTTTAACCTTTAGTGTTAATCTTGATACGGTATAGAAATGAATCTTGAATCCCTTGCAAATATACCACGCTCACAAAAGATCCTCGTAATAGTCTTGTTGTGGGTAGTTATAATAGGCGGATTTGTTTACTATGTATTTTTGCCGGCTAAAAGCAGGATGGATGTACTTAATAATGCTATATATGACCTGAACCTGCAGATAGTCAACAATGAAGTAAAGTTGAGAAGACTTGATCAGTTGAAGGTAGAAAATGCCCAGCTCCAGCAGCAACTAAAGATACTTCAGGCACAACTTCCGGCAGAACAAGAGGTCTCGGGGTTACTAAAACAGATATCGGATTTAAGTATAGAGTCAGGTTTAGAGGTTAAACTGTGGAAACCTGGAGAAAGAAAGAAGGACCCCTCCGGACTTTATATAGAAATTCCTGTTGACGTGGACGTCTCTGGTGGTTATCATGCCTTAGCCACATTCTTTGACCGTGTCAGCAAGCTGCCGAGAATAGTTAATATAACTAATTTAAATATGGAAGGGACCAAAGCGGCGGGCGATAAAGTCTTTATCCAGAACAAATTTGTGGCTATAACGTTTGCAGCAACCGGAGAATAGGCAAAAGTGGCGGCATCAATTTTAATGATTATTTTGTTGACAATCGTTGGCTGTTCTGAACAGACGGTTCAGACGCCAGGCCTGCAGCCGGCGACGCAGCAAGATATGAAGGGAAAACAACCTCCCCAGGCTGTTGCCCGGACATCTGTAGAAAGTGCGGCGGGGGAGGCAGCGGCCGCATATAGTTACAGGACCGGGGGGAGGAGAGATCCGTTCAGGTCACTGATTTTAGGGCTTAGAGAGAAAAAAACAGTTGGTCTCACGCCTCTTCAGCAGAGAAGTTTGGGAGAGCTCAAGGTAATTGGGATTATCTGGGGGAGCGGGGGGTATGTTGCAATGATAGAGACCCCGGATGGAAAAGGGTATTTAATAAAAGAAGGGGTTCTGATAGGTTCTGAGGGAGGGGTTATAAAAAAGATTACAGAGGATTCTGTAATCATCGAAGAGGTATATACAGATTATTATGGCAGAAAGATGTCTAAAAAGACCGTGTTAGGGCTTCATGCTAAAGAGGAGGGTGGTGGATGAAGTTATTTAATTTTCATGGGATCATCTGTGCAGTATTTGCAGCCTTATGTCTTTCTGCATGTTCTCCAAAGGTTCAACAGGTGGTAAGCAGTGCAGAGGTCATAGGGGCTGTACAGGCGACTGCTATCCCAAGGCTTACAAAAATTGAAGTGGACGATTTACCGGCGAGCACGCAGATTCTATTAGAGGCGGAGGATGTTTTGAATTATACATCCTTTAATCTCTCCGATCCTCCAAGACTGATTATTGATTTGGCGGATATCTCCCTGGGAGAGTTTAAGGAACCTATATCAGTAAATAAGGGGTCTGTTATAGATATCTACCCTATTGAGGCAGATACCCCCGGGAGGATTACAAGGCTGAATATAAAACTCGTCAGTGATTCCGTAGAATCACAGATTTTCAGAAAGGACGGCACGCTTGTAGTAGATATTCCGAAGATACCCCCAACCCTGAAACAAGTTCAGGGCAGGCTCTATCCCTCCCCCCTTGAGGGGGAGGGCAAGGGTGGGGGGGGTAAGGAGGAAGAAGTTACAGCAGAGGCTTTTGCTGTAGAACCTATTGCGGAAGTACCGCCTGTTGCAGGACCACTTGCTATAGAACTGCCTGTTGCAGAGCCTCTTGCTGCAGAACCTCCTGTCGAAGTGCCGTCCGTTGAGGAACCTCCTATGGAAGTAACATCTGTTGCAGAACCTCCTGTGGAAGTGCCGCCTGCGGCAGAATCCTATGCAGCAGAGTCTCCTTTACCTGCTCCTGTTGCTGGAGTTCCTGTGTCTGGGATGGTGGGCAATGTCCGCCCTACACCTGAGGCTTCTGTGTCAGAGACGACTGCAGTGCCGGATACGTCTACAGCAAAAGCTGCTGTCTCAGAAGCGGACACTCCTCCTATACAAAAGGAATTCAACATTGTTAAAGATGTAAAGAGCCTTTCATCTGATGATAAAGACAGCATTGTTATTACCGCTGATAAAGATATTAATGCAGAGACATTTATTGTTGAAGGCGGCAAGTTAGTAGTTGATATAAAAGATGCGACCCATTCGATTTACCCATCTGAGAAACCTGTTGAAAGCAGTTTGATATCAAAGATCAGGATCGGACTTCACCCAGCGCCGGTCAACAAGGTAAGGGTTGTTGCTGACCTCAAAAGGGAGATAAGATACGATGTCAGCAGACATGGGAGCGGTTTGACCATAGATATTTTTCCAAAATCCGGAAAAATAACGCTAAAAAAACCTGATGAGAAAACCATGTCTGACATTACCGGGGCATCTGCTGAAACCCCTTTGCAAAAAGGGGACGCATCCGTCAGCGCTCCTCCCGCTGACACAAAGGAATCTCCCGCAACTGTGACACCTCCGCCGGCTCCGTTAGCAGCAGCAATGAACACGGATAAGGTCGTTTCTGAGGTGTCAACAACTGAAGTAAGAGAAGAAAAGCCGGCGCCGCCTCCTCAAGTTACCACTAATGTGCCGGAGAAAAAGAACGGCACATATGCCAGCAAGAAGGTATCCCTTGATTTTCAGGACGCGGACATAGTGAATGTCCTGAGACTGCTTGCAGAGGTAAGCAGGTTAAATATGATCATAGGGGATAATGTCAAGGGGAGGATAACAATAAAGATGCTGGATGTGCCATGGGACCAGGCCCTTGATGTGATCTTGAAGATGAAAGGGCTTGGCAAGATATTTGAAAACAACGTTGTCAGGATAGACACCCTTGCTAATATTGCCCAGCAACAGGAGGAGGAGGCAAGGGCAAAAGAGGCAATGGTCAAGGCAGAGGATCTGGAGACAAAGATATTTCCTGTAAATTATGCGCGGGGAAAAGAAGTCGCTGAATCGGTCAGAAAGACCCTGAGCGCAAGGGGTGATATTACGGTAGACGACCGCACAAATACCCTGATTATAAAAGACGTTAAGGATAAACATGAAGAGATCAGCAGGCTTCTTAAGGCGCTTGACAGGCCAACCCCGCAGGTTTTGATTGAGGCGCGGATTGTTCAGGCAGACACGAATTTCGCAAAAGACCTTGGAATACAGTGGGGGGGTGACTATTCTTCAAATCCTGGCAGTTACAATATAGGCGTTATCGGCGGGCCCACAGGAACGGTGGGAGCTCCAACAACGGGATTTGTAGTTAACCTTCCGGCGTCCGGTGTGGCAGGGGCTAAAGGCAGTCTTGGTTTTACAATAGGGAAGACGGTAGGGGATGCCTTTAATCTTGACTTAAGGCTTTCTGCCGGGGAGACAAAGGGGTTAACAAAGGTACTGTCAGCCCCCAAGATTGCCACCCTCGATAACAGGGAGGCTACAATCCAGCAGGGGGAATCAATCCCGTACAAGACTGTGTCACAGGGTGGGACAAAGACGGAGTTTATTGACGCCACCCTTACACTTAAGGTGACCCCGAAGGTCACCCCCGATGGCCATATTGCGATGAATATCAAGATAACCAAGAACCGCCAGGGCTCGATAGTGGTAGAAGGGACACCCAGCATAAACAAGAAAGAGGCCACAACAGAGGTTCTTGTGAAAGACGGTGAGACGACAGTGATCGGCGGTATTTACGAGATTTCAGATGTAGATAATCTCAGTGCAGTCCCATGGGTTCATCAGGTCCCGCTGCTTGGATGGCTTTTTAAGAGCACACAGAAGTCAAATATCAAGAGTGAACTCCTGATATTTATCACACCTAAGATCATTCCTGTGACTTTATGAGGGGTAAATGAGTAAATGGGTAAATGAGTGAATGAGTATATGAGTAAAACCACCCATTTTACCCATCTACTCATTTACCCATTCACTCATTCACTCACATGATTAGCTTTCTTACAGCAGGAGAGTCCCACGGCCAGCTTCTCTTAGGCGTCATCGAAGGCATTCCTGCCGGTTTGGAACTTGCCAGTAATGACATAAACATAGATCTCTCCCGCAGGCAGATTGGTTACGGCCGCGGCGGGAGGATGCGGATTGAGAAGGATCTTGCAGAAATTACCTGCGGGGTCAGATGGGGCAAGACCATGGGGGGGCCGATAGGGCTTTTAATAAGGAATAAAGACTGGGTAAACTGGTCAGACAGTATGTCACCGGACTCGTCCCTGTCAGGCTGTATCCCGCCTGAGACAAGGCCAAGACCAGGCCATGCCGACCTTTGCGGCATCATTAAATATTCTCATGACGATATCAGAAATGTGCTGGAGCGGGCGAGTGCAAGAGAGACTGCAATGAGGGTGGCCATCGGCGCCGTGGCAAAGAGGTTTTTAGCGGTATTTAGCATTGAGGTCTTAAGTCATGTTACAGAGATCGGGGGGGAGAAGGCAAAGCTTCTTAATCGTCAGCTTGATTCTATCATTCAGGATGCAGAGAGGTCTGAGTTTCGGTGTGGTGATAAAAAGGCCGGGGCAAGGATGCGGAAAAAGATAGATGAGGCCAAGAAAAAGGGTGATTCAGTAGGGGGTATATTTGAGATAATTGCCACAAACGTCCCTGTTGGATTGGGGAGTTACTCACAGTGGGACAGGCGTTTTAATGCAAAACTTTCATATGCGGTGATGAGTATACAGGCGATTAAAGGTGTGGAGATTGGGATTGGATTTGAGGCGGCAAGACGGTTTGGTTCGGAAGTCCATGATGCCATCTATTATGATAAGGTCAGACGCAGGTTCTACAGAAAGACAAACAGGGCAGGCGGTATAGAAGGCGGCATAACTAACGGCGAAAATATAATAATTCGCGCTGCCATGAAGCCTATAGCCACATTATATTCACCTTTAGATTCGGTTGATATAAAGACAAAGAAACCTTTTAAGGCGTCTGTTGAGCGCTCTGACATATGTGCAGTCCCTGCGGCAAGCGTAGTCGGTGAGGCGATGATTGCGGTAGAGATAGCTAATGCATTCATAGAGAAGTTCGGCGGCGATTCGATGACAGAGATAAAGAGAAATTACGAAGGATACCTTGAGTATATAAAAGAGATTTAAGTTAATTTATTTTCAGATGAAAAACATCGTACTGATCGGCTTCATGGGCAGCGGCAAGACAGAGGTGGGAAAGAGACTGGCTGAGAGGCTATCCTATACCTTTGTGGATACAGACAGACTGATAGAGGAAAAGAGAGGGAAAAGTGTTGCAGGTATATTCTGGGGAGAAGGAGAGTCTCGCTTCAGGGAGCTTGAGGTCTCAATAATAAGAGAGTTATCAATTAGAGCTTTATCAGTGGTAACAGGGCATGTAATATCCACCGGCGGCGGGATAGTTATAAGCAGTGATAATATCCGGAGTCTTAAAAAAATAGGATTACTTGTATGGCTTAAGGCATCTCCTGAGACTATCTATAGAAGAGTGAGTTCTGAGACACACAGGCCGCTATTAAATTTAGATGATCCGCTTGCAGAGATCAAAAGGCTCCTCTCTTTTCGCGAACAATTTTATTCGGAGGCTGATATATCGGTTGACACTGATGGACTTGATGTGGATAAGATAGTTGATGTTATAATAAGAAGGGTAAGAAGTAAGAAGTAAGACGTGAGACGTGAGACATGAGAAAGAATCCCCTCCCCCTGTAAATTGCCCCCCACCCCCCGATAAATACTTCGGGGGCAAGCTTTATTCCTCCCCCCCCTTGTGGGGGGGGAGGATATGGAGGGGGGGGGAGGGTTAGAGCCACCCCCTGCATGTATTAATCAGGGGGTGGGGGTGGAAATGGCCCATTCAGCATAGAATGGGCTTATTTATTTTGCCCGGAGGTTTCATGCGAAAAGTCAGGGTGGAGTTGGGCCAGAGGAGTTATGATATCTGCATAGGTCATAACATCCTGACTGGATTAGCAAGACACCTGAAAGGGCTTTCCGTAGGAAAAAAGGGGGCCATAATTACAAATCCCATTATAAAAAAGCCCTATGGTGATCCCATCCAGCAGCATTTAATAGACGAAGGTTTTTCTATCACTACCATTGAACTTCCGGCGGGTGAACGATATAAAACACTCAGGTCTGTCGGCAAGATATATGACATTCTTATTGAAAAGAAGTTTGAACGGGATTCTTTTATCATAGCCCTCGGGGGCGGAGTGATAGGGGATATAGCAGGATTTGCAGCAGCGACTTATTTGCGGGGGATACCGTATATACAGGTCCCTACATCGTTAGTTGCGCAGGTAGACAGCAGTGTAGGCGGGAAGACAGGGGTGAATCATCCGCTCGGCAAGAACTTGATCGGGGCGTTCTATCAACCTATCCTTGTCTGGATTGATGTGGAGGTGTTGAAAACACTCCCACGCCGTGAGCTGATAGCGGGGATGGCGGAGGTGGTAAAATACGGCGTGATTGCAGATACCCGATTTTTTAATTTTATCGGGGAAAATTACAAAAATGTCCTTTCCCTTGAGCAGAAGGCCTTGATTCACACTGTGGCAAGATCTTGCGAGATAAAGGCTATGGTAGTCAGCGCTGATGAGAGGGAGAAGGGGCAAAGGGCTATCCTCAACTTCGGGCATACCATGGGACACGCCATAGAGACGGCAACGGATTACAGGAGATACAGGCATGGTGAGGCCGTAGCCATGGGGATGGCCTTCGCTGCAAGACTGGCTACTGTCCTGGGGATGTGCCATAAGGATGTGCTCAACTGGATAGAGAGGGTGTGCAGCTCTATAGGGCTAAGGACATCTTTGCCCGCGGCAGGGTTTGAAACACTCTGGGATATCCTTCAGAGGGATAAGAAGGTTATTAATGAAAGGCTCAGATTTGTCCTTCCGGTGAGACTCGGAGAGGTAAAGATAGTAGATGGAATAGGCAGGGTGGTGTTGCAAAAGACAGTACAATCATGTTATAGTTCATACAAAAACGTGAGACATGAGAAAAGAGTATCAGGACATCATAAATGAACTTAACTATAAGATAGCAGAGCTCTCGACCCTTTATGAGATAGCAAAGAGGCTGGGCTCTTCCCTTGACCTGAAGGTTACGCTCCCGTCCATCCTTGAAATCCTGTCTGAGAGTATGGGTATGCGCCGCGGCACATTGACATTGCTCGACCCTGAGACAAAGCAGTTGTACATAGAGTTTGCCCACGGCCTTAGTGCGGAAGAAAAAAGGCGCGGCATATACAAGATAGGGGAAGGGGTCACAGGGAAAGTTGTAGAGACAGGAGAGCCTATTATAGTGCCGGATATCGGTAAAGAGCCTCTTTTTCTGAACAGGACAAGGTCGAGGGGGGACATTAAGAAAGAAAATATATCTTTCATATCAGTGCCTGTAAAATCCAAGGGTGAGACTATGGGGGTACTCAGTGTGGACAGACTCTTTCCGGACAAGGCTGTCTCATTGGATGAGGATGTCAGGGTACTTACAGTAATGGCATCCCTGATAGGTCAGGCCATTACTATCGCGAGGATGGTTGAGTCTGAGAGAAGCAATCTGATCAAGGAGAAGATGACACTTCAGAGGGAGCTTAAATCCCCATACCGTTTTGCAAATATAGTCTTTGTGAGTGATAAGATGCGGGAGGTGCTTGATGCGGCGTGGAGGGTCAGCCAGAGCAAGGCTACAGTCCTCCTGAGGGGTGAGAGCGGAACAGGCAAGGAGTTAATTGCAAAGACGATACACTATCATAGTAAGCGCTGCGACAAACCTTTTATCAATGTGAACTGTGCGGCAATCCCGGAGACACTGATAGAAAGTGACCTCTTCGGACATGTAAAGGGGGCTTTTACAGGCGCCATACATGAGAAAAGGGGGAGGTTTGAGATGGCTGACGGCGGCACCTTATTCCTTGACGAGATTGGGGACATACCATTGACTACTCAGGTTAAACTCCTGCGGGTGCTTCAGGAGAGGAGGTTTGAGAGGGTTGGCGGCTCAAAGGGCATAACAGCGGATGTGCGCATAATTGCCGCTACCAACCTTAATTTAGAAGAGGCGGTAAGGGATGGCAAATTCCGTGAAGATCTATATTACAGGTTGAATGTGGTGCCGGTCAGGATACCGTCGCTTAGAGAAAGGAAAGAGGATATCCCGCCGCTTGTCGGCCATTTTCTTCAATTATACAACGAGGAAAACGGGAGAGACGTCAAGATATCCAATGAGGCGCTTGACACCCTCCTCATGCATGACTGGCCGGGGAATGTGAGGGAGCTTGAAAACTGTATAGAACGTATGATAGTCATGGCCAAAAATGACTTGATAATGACGGAGGATGTCCCAATTACTATAGAAGCAAGTCTCAAGACTAAAAACGCAGTTGAGGGTAGTATATATGGTCAGGCAAAGACCCTTGACAAGACTGTAGAAGAGATTGAAAAAGAAAAGATCTTTGATGCATTGAAGAGGGCCGGATATGTACAGGCAAAGGCTGCGAGACAGCTTGGCATTACTTCCAGGCAGATAGGTTATAAGATCAGGAAATATAGTATAGATATAGAGTAAATATTTTACATGATTCAAAGCATGACAGGATATGGCTCAGGTGACGGTGTATGCGGTGGAATAACATACAGGGTAGAGGTGCGTTCGGTCAACCACAGATATTGTGAAATAAACGTCAGACTGCCGGACTCCCTTGCAAGGTTAGAGCAGAGGATAAGGAATACTATTTCGGGCAGATTTTCCCGCGGCAAGTTTGACGTATATATTTCACAGGTGGATATTTCGGCAAGGTATGCAGAGCCTGCATTAAATATAGCGGCAATAACACAATATCAGTCCATATTAAAAGAGCTGTCAGAATTTTTTAATGTCAACTTTAAGATAAAGGGGGAGATAGGCATTGCAGACATCCTGGCATTAAAAGAAATGATTGTAGTCCAGGGTGGGGACATTAACAGGCCTGAGCTTGATGAAATCCTGATGAAGATTGCCGGCAAGTCAGTTGACAACCTTATGAGGATGAGGCTTAAGGAGGGAGAGATAATATATAAAGACCTTAAACGGCGTGTTAACAGACTGGGGACTTTAACAAGGCATATAGAGAAACGTGTTCCGGCAGTTATACAGGGGATGAGAAGGCGGTACGTTGATAGGGTAAAAGAGCTGTCAGGAGGTCAACAGGCAGACATGGACAGGTTATCTCAGGAGATTGCCGTTATGGTTGAACGGTTGGACATCACTGAGGAGATCGTGCGGGTAGGCAGTCACATAGTCCAGGTTAAAGAAAAACTTGATAATGGGATAGTGGTGGGGCGTACCATAGATTTCCTCCTTCAGGAGATTAACCGTGAGGTCAATACAATTGCCTCAAAGTCCTCTGACGTGAAGATCTCCCAGATTGCAGTTGACATGAAGGCCGAGATTGAGCGTATAAGGGAACAGGTGCAGAATGTGGAATAGACACCTTCTTTTATTGTTGAGATTTTTTGACCGGATATTGTATACTATGCAACATGAGTATGCCGGGGTTAAAAAAAGGGAGTGGCATAAGCCCTCGTGTAAGCGAGGGGCTCCTTTTTGTTGTTTCTGCACCGTCCGGGGCAGGTAAGACATCATTATGCAAAGAGGTTATAAAGTACATACCAAATATCCAGCACTCTGTGTCCTATACAACAAGGTCTTCACGTCCGTCAGAAACAGACGGTACTGATTATCACTTTATCACAGAAGGCACATTCAGGAAGATGATAGAGGATGATGCCTTTATAGAATGGGCTATTGTGCATGGCAACTATTACGGGACTTCAAAAAAAGATTTGGGGGTATTATTAAGCCGCGGCATTGATATAATATTGGATATCGACTCTCAGGGCGCCATGCAGATAAAAAAGAGGTTTAAAAACGGTGTGTTTTGTTATGTATTGCCCCCTTCTTTTGAACACCTTATAGAGAGACTGACTGTAAGAAAAGGCGATACCCCGAAGGAGATTAAGAGGAGACTGAAGGTGGCCAGAGAGGAGGTAAAAGATTACAGGATGTATGATTACCTTATTGTGAATGATGATTTTGACAGGGCGCTGGGAGAACTTAAGGCCATTATTACATCTGCAAGGATAAAGATGGACAGGATAAACCCTGCATGGGTTGAGTATAACTTCTTTGAACGGAGAGGGGGGTAAATAGTTGGATATAGTATCACTACCGATTGTATTTGATAAGGGGAGATTAGACAGCAGGTTCCGATTAGTTGTCCTTGCTACTGAAAGGGCACGGCAACTCATGAGCGGGGCAAAACCTGGTATTTCTACAAGGTATATAAAGGCCTCCACTATTAGCCTTGAAGAGCTTGCATCGTGTGAGTTTGAATATGTTACAGGTAAAGATGCACGTAAGGCGATACAGGAGACGATAGCTAAGAAAGAACTGGGGGGTATGGGTGTTGCCGGAGAAGTTGTAGAAGAGGATGAGACAAAGAAAGAGATAGAAAAGGACCTTGGTGTTTATATACCGGAGGCCGGGAGTGGGACAGGGGCTGGAGGAGGGGAGGAGTAAATCCTAAACTCTAAATCCTAAATCCTAAACAATATCAAATGACCAAAATTCAAATGTTGAAAACGGCATAGAGTTTTGAATTTAGGTCATTTGGATTTCGAATTTGTTTAGGATTTAGATATTAGGATTTAGGGTTTGATTATTTTCGTATGGTATTGTCAGGGAAAAAAATAATGCTTGGTGTTACTGGGAGTATAGCCGCCTATAAGTCTGTGTACCTATTGAGAAGGCTTGTTGAAGAGGGCGCTGATGTTACAGTTGTCATGACGCATGAGGCCGTCAGGTTTGTTGCCCCGCTGACCTTCCATGTATTATCACGAAAACCTGTCTGCATGGAGATGTTTGATTCCGGCCAGGCTGGAGAGATAATTCACCTATACCTTGGAAGGGATGCTGACATTGTTGTAGTGGCCCCTGCAACCGCAAATATTATAGGTAAGATGGCTAACGGCATAGCTGATGACCTGCTCAGCACAATTCTTGTAGCACGCAGGCGCCCTGTAATAATGGCCCCTGCAATGGACCCTGAGATGTATGAAAATAGAGTGGTGCAGAAGAACATATCATACCTGCGCCAATTAGACGTTGATTTCATAGGGCCTGTAACCGGCCCCCTTGCCTCAGGCGCTGAAGGGCCTGGACGAATGTCAGAACCTGAAGATATTCTGGCGTTTATTGAAAACAGGCTTAAAGACAGAATAGACCCAGAATATCTTCCGGAATATCTTATGGAAGGATACGTGGTATTGGTGACAGCCGGCCCTACGAGGGAGGCAATAGACCCTGTCCGTTATATCAGTAACCGTTCATCGGGCAAGATGGGCTATGCTGTCGCTGAGACCGCTAAAAGACGCGGCGCCAGGGTAATACTAATCAGTGGTCCTGTTTCTCTTACCTCTCCATCAGGTGTAGAGTGCATAAAGGTGACGACAGCGGAGGAGATGTTCAATAGTGTGATAAACAGGTTTGGAGAGTCTGATG
>JACRGZ010000032.1 GCA_016234155.1 Nitrospirota bacterium
GAAACAGCAAACAACTGCTGAGGATAATGGTTTAATAACATTGTTTGTTGGGTAAAATAAAAAAGGCGCCGGCAACGATGCTGCCGGCGCCTTCTAACCATGAGGAGTGCAAAATCTCCCGATTTTGCCACCATCTGCAACGACTGGAGTCGTTGCACTCCATAACCGTTACATAAACTTGACGTTGATCATGAAGTAGCCGAATGTGGCACTCTTGTCTGCTGGGATGGTGCCATATCCGCCATAGGATGTGGCTGCAACATCACCGGCATCTCTGATCACATAGGCCGCCTCGCAATTTATATTCTTGCTCATCTCATGGTTAAGTTTCACGTTCAGCTCGGTTCCATTATCGTCACCAGAGGCTTCCTTCTCATAGTTCCAGTATTCTAATGACGCCGTCACCTTATCCATCGGCTTTAAGCTGACGCTGACAGCCCATGCCTTCATGTCTGTCCAATCTACATCATCTGTATAGCCGTAAAGATAATGGTTGGTGGGATAGAGGTTGTCAAATTTCTCCACGTCGGTTGTGGCGGTATCTTCACCTGTTGCAGCATCATACTCAATCCCTACCCTTAACCCCATCATGTCAGCAAGTGTATATCCTACTCTGATTGCATAGGCCGATGCATCCTGTGATGTGGTAGCCGTTGCATCACCACTCTGCATGGCAACCTCTGCCGTATAATCCACATTAAAGTTTTCAACAGCGCCTTTTACCCTGCCACCGATGGTATAGAAATTTGCATCACCGCTACTGGCTATCTTCTGGAGGAGGTAAAGGTCTACGGCATTCTTGGGGATATTCTTTAATGAGGCATAGATACCATTGAAGTTACCGTCATTACCCCAATCTGCACCCGCTTCAGTTACCTTGGCGGTCCAGAAATCAACATCAACAACATCATGCTTGTAGGTGAACTTTATTGCATCAAACCTCCTCGCATTGTTGCTCCATTCGAGGTGACCTATGAGTCTATGCTCACCATAGAACATGGCCTGGCGGCCTATTTTTACAGAAAGCGGCTGACCAAATAGTTTGCCAAGCTCGACATAGCCCTGGCTCAAATCCACACCTTTTGTATCGGTGTTGGTATCAGTAAAGCTACATGGTAGCCCAGTACATGTAGTTGTTGTTGAGGTTGAGGTTGAGGCCCCTGTATCGGTTGTTGATGATTCACTACCCCACTTCCTGCTGTCCTGAACCTGGAGGAACACCTTTGCATTCTCATCCACTGATGCGTCTGCATTAAGACGGGTCCTCTGCTCAAAAAATCCCCCGTCCTTAAGGGCTGCGGTTGAATCGCCATTATCAACCATCACGCCCCTTAACCTCAGCTCACCACCGAGCTTGACTTCGGCATAGCTTGTTCCTACAAGCCCTGCCACTAAAAATAGTGCTAATAAAGCTAATACCCATCCTCTCTTCATCGTTACCCTCCTTAGTGGTTAAATCCACTTCTTACGTCTACTTCTTATATCTATTTATCCTTGAGTCTCACAAGACGCAAGTTATTTCAAAATTCTAAGCCTACACCACCTCCTTTCGTCCATGTATAAATGTTGCAAGGTAAATTGCGTTACCTGTAGCATTGCCCTGTGTGGGCAACAATTGCCACTTGTAGCGTGGGGGTTTATCCCCCACAATTTTGGACAGACCTAAAGGTCTGTCCCTACGTCTCACGTTAAAGGCCGACCATAAAGGTCGGCGCTACATTTTTGACCTTGGCGCTGAATCATGGAGCAAATACAAGGAAGCAAATGCAAAGATGTGTAAAATTTGTAGCGATATATATTTAGCAACTATTTGCACAATAGTCAAGAGAAATTTTCTCTACTTAATCGAAGTTGCAACCCGACAGCCATTCATGGTATTTTTAGGCCAGTTGAGTAAGCCGGGTAAGCCAGAGGCCATGAAAATTGCACTTATTATTCCAAGAAACGGGTCGGAAAAGGAGGCGAGTTTTTATGATTTAAAGTTCGTGTCGTCTTTTCTATTTTCCAGAAGGTATTTCTCCTACCTTTTGGCCATACCAACGCTGGTATCGCTTACCCCGCCAGGACATGAGATCCGGGTATTTGACGAGAACATAGACGATATAGACTACAGTTGGAAGGCAGCTCTTGCAGGGATCTGTGTCAGGACTATGTTCGCACCAAGGGCGTATGAGATAGCGGATAATTTCAGAAAGTTGGGGGTAAAAACAGTGCTGGGGGGGATTCACCCATCATTTTGTCCGGATGAGGCGCTTCAACATTCCGACTCGGTTGTCGTGGGTGAGGCGGAGGGCATCTGGCCGGAACTGCTGAAAGATGCCCAGGGGGGTAGACTCCGGAGGATATATAGAGCAAATAGTTATGCCAACCTGACCTCTGCACCGGCGGCTGTGAGATCTCTCATGTCTGAAAAACATTACTTCGCTGATATCGTTCAGACCACGAAGGGTTGTCCATATACCTGTGAGTTCTGTTCTGTCTACGCGTTTGACGGCCAGAAGATCAGGAATAAACCGATTGATATGGTACTAAAAGAGATTCAAGAGATCCGGGGCAGTGGGGTTCAATTTAAGAAAAAGTCTATCTTTTTCGCCGATGACAATATAATCGCCAATAAGAAATATGCCTGTGAATTATTCAAGTCACTGAAGGCATGCAAATTAAACTGGTCATGCCAGGCGTCCATTAATATTTCAAAAGAGGATGACATCCTGAGATTAATGAAAGAGAGCGGATGCGGCTCGATATTGATCGGTCTGGAATCAATCTCATCAAAGAACCTGACCCGGATGAACAAAAGGCTCAATCTCCGATACGATTACATAGATGCCATACAGAAGATACAATCCCATGGCATCCTCGCCCATGGATCTTTTATCCTGGGTAATGATTTTGACGATCTGTCATCCTTTGATGAGTTGATCCATTTCATAAAAGAGGCAAGGCTTATAATGCCTCTGATCAATATCCTGACCCCTTTCCCCGGAACTGAGCTGTACAAACGCCTCGAGGAGGAGGGACGCATATTGCATAAAGAGTGGAGCAGGTATGATGCCAGGCATGTCGTGTTTAAACCTGCCCTCATGAGTCCTGAAGAATTGATGGATGGATATCAAAAAGTCCTCAGAGAGGTCTATTCTTTTGAAAACATATACAGCAATCTTCAATATTACTGGGGACTCGATTTCTGGAAACATTCCAATGAGGTGGACCCGATCCTGTTCAGATTCCGTATGCTTTTTGCCGCACGATTATGTACACTGCTTGGTTATAAAAATCCGGCAAGGACAAAATTCATTATCAGGATATTCCCCAGACTCTTTGACCAACGTGTGCGGCTATCAACCATCCTTACCCTAATGGCTTACAACGACTTCGCTTATACAGTTTAACAGCGCGGAATTACTGTGCGTCAATAGATTTTTAATGTCCCCTCTATCCCCTTCCTTATGATCATCACTGCAATGGCCGCCAGAAACAGGGATACCACCTTGGACATTGCCCTCGCGCCACCCTCTCCGAGAAATGAGATGATGCGCGCAGCAGATGAAAATATCAGCCATACAATTATGATATTTACTACGAGAGAAAGCATTGTCATAGAGATGCCGAATATATCGCTCAACATAATCAAGGTTGTGAGTGATGCCGGACCTGCGATCAGCGGCGTCCCGATAGGGACTGTACCAACAGACGGATGGGGTTTCCTGCTCCTCTGTTCGGCAAAGATGATGTCTGTGATGGCTATCACCAGAAGAATAAGTCCCCCTGCTATCTGAAAGTCCGAGATAGTTATTCCGAGTATAATAAATATGCCCTTGCCGACGAGCAGGAATAAGACTGTCAGAACGGATGCTGTAATTATAGATTCCCGTAGTATCCTGCTTCTTGCGGAGACTTCCATATCTTCTGTGAGGGACATATAGATCGGCAGGACGCCAATCGCATCAAAGGCGACAAACAGGGGGATGAATGTCATGACAAAGTTAGTCAGCATAAACTTTGATAGATGTTACAACAGATGCCCCCTTCATGCAAGTCAAATAAGACCCTTTACTTTATTCCCGCTTTCATCAATAATACAAATATAATCAGTTCTGGAATATAATCCGGCGGTTCGGAGCCTCCATGAATTACAAAAAACCTATAGACTTAGTGCAGGAAAAACCTTACCTTTTCTGGTATGTAAAGGATATAGAATGTCTGAGCGAGGAGGCCATAGTCGAGGCAATACTTAACAGGGGTGATTTCGATGATTTTTTAAGGCTAATAGATTTAATGGGTGTAAAGAGGGTAGCGGAGATATTCTATCGTCAGACATCGTCGAAACGCACCAACTACAGCAAAAAGACTGACAACTACTTTAGATTATTTTTTGAAAGACATCTCCAGCATGTTTAAAGAGATATTAACTGAAGACCAACAGAGGTTGCTCACTCTCATTAAGCTGTTCCGTCAAGACTTTTACCTTGCCGGTGGAACTGCTATTGCACTTCAGATAGGGCACAGGCGGTCTATAGATTTTGACCTGTTTTCCGGCAAGCCTCTCAAAACGATAAAGATTATAAATATCATAAAACGGGATAACCACAGGATTGACGCTACATTAGAGGAGAGCCGTGAAGAGTTGACAATAATCGTTGATGGAATAAAGATGACATTCCTGGAATATCCGTTTGACATAAGACTTTCAGTAAGTTTCAATGATATTATTATGCTGCCTGACCTTTTATCCCTCGCTGCAACAAAGGCATATTCACTTGGCAGGAGGAGTAAATGGAAGGATTATATTGATCTCTATTTTATACTTAGAGATTATTTCCCGCTCAAGGATATTTCGAAGAAGGCGAAAGAGATATTCGGCGGTGGATTTAACGAAAGGCTTTTCAGGGAACAGCTCTGCTATTTTGAGGATATAGATTTCAGCGAAGGGATAGAATTTGTGAGAGAGGCAGTGGATGATAAGGTAGTCAGGGAATTTTTAACCTCCGTTTCAACAGCGATTTGATATCCTCCCTCAATTTTGAACTAAAGCCGCATCTTAATAGAAAAGTCTAATGTCTAGGAGTCTTGAGTCCAGTGTCTGAATTGTAAATTATTCTCCTAAGTGAGTGATAGACAATGCGGCAAAGTGTTGCTATGATAGCCGACTGAAATGCTTCAGGCTATTATATTGGGCATCATACAGGGACTCACGGAGTTCCTGCCTATCAGCAGTACCGCCCATCTCATTTTAATTCCATGGCTATTTGGCTGGGATGACCCGGGGCTTGCATTTGATGTCGTCCTCCATTTGGGGACTCTTGTAGGCGTAATAACCTTCTTCTGGAGGGACTTCTACAGGATGTTCCATGGCATGTTTTTTACACACAAAAGCGGCATAGGTAATTCCTATGTAGCCTATGTAGATGGGAGGATAGGGTGGTATATCATAGCCGGCACTATACCCGCAGGAGCGGCCGGTCTTTTATTTAAGGACAGGATAGAGTCATCCTTGCGGGATCCACGGATCATAGCAATCACACTCATCCTCTTTGCCCTCCTCCTCTGGTGGGCAGAGGCAGCAGGCAAAAAAAAGAGGCGGCTGTCTCATATGAATATCCTTGATGCCATTCTCATAGGCTGTGCACAGGCTGTTGCCCTTATACCCGGCGTATCCCGTTCCGGTATGACCATCACCACCGGACTCTTCAGAAATCTTGAGCGTGCCGCGGCTGCAAGATTTGCCTTCCTTTTGAGCGCCCCGATAATCATGGCAGGCGGGCTCCTGAGCTTTGCGGATGTCTATAGGATAGGATTCCCTCAAGATATGTTGTGGCTATTCGTTGGAGGGTTTGTAGCCTCAGCAATATCCGGTTTCCTGGCTATAAAGTATCTGTTGATATTTCTTGGCAGGCAGAAGGTGAATATATTTGTTTATTACAGGATATTATTAGGAATTGCAATACTAATTGCGCGGTAAGGCACTTTCTGGACAGACCTAAAGGTCTGTCCCTACGGCGTGGCGTGAAATCTTACCCCTGCGGCATACACTGAGCCACACCTTGCACACCACGCAATGGCGCCCGGCTGGTCTTCAAATCTCCTCCCACCCTCTATATCTCTGTGGGTAAATGTGATATGCACATCCGTCCCTACTTTGATCGGCTTATGAATATAAATTCCTGTGCCACCCTTGCTGATATTTGCGATATAGACCTCCACGCTCTTCTTTTCGTTCCCAATCCTAAGGGAAGCTATGCCCATGATTGTTAGGCGTCTGTTTTTACGGCGGCTTTTCATCTGAAAACCCTCGCTCAAATCCCCCCTTACCCCATAATCCCCCTAAATCCCCCTTTAAAAAAGGGGGACTTTTACCAACCGTAGAGGATAAGCCTGAGATTATCAATCCCTAAATCCCCCTTTAAAAAAGGGGGACTTTTACCCCCCTTTTCTAAAGAGGGGATATTATTTCCCCCTTTGGAAAAGGGGGATTAAGGGGGATTTTTACATTAGGCCACAATTTCGGTACCAATACCCTTCTTTGTAAATATCTCAAGGAGGATTGCGTGGTTTATCCTTCCGTCAATTATGTGGGTCTTTTTGACCCCGCCTTCAAGCGCTGCCAGACAGGCCTTGACCTTCGGAAGCATGCCTGAAGTTATGACGCCATTTTTTATAAGCCGCAGGGCCTCCCTGCGGTTCAGGGTGGAAATGAGTCTCCCATCCTTATCCATGATCCCCTTGACGTCCGTTAAAAAGATTAATTTCTCTGCCTTCAGGGTTGCCGCTATAGCCCCTGCCGCTGTATCAGCATTTATATTGTATGTACAACCTTTACTGTCCACCCCAATCGGGGCAATAACCGGAATAAATCTGCTCGCCTCTAAGGAGCGTATTATATTGGGGGATATTGACTCCACTTCACCCACAAGCCCCCTGTCTATGCCGGGGCCTTTCCTCGGGCTCCTCAGTTTCCTCGCCTTTATCAACCCGCCGTCTTTACCTGTAAGGCCGACAGCGTTTCCACCATGCTGATTGATCCTATTAACAAGCTCTTTGTTTATCTTGCCCCCAAGGACCATCTCAACGATATCCATGGTCTCACCGTCCGTTATCCGGATACCTTCTATAAAGACAGGTTTCTTCCCCATCTTATCCATGACTTCGGTTATCTGAGGTCCGCCTCCATGGACTACCACCGGGTTCATCCCTATGTACTTTGCCAGCACCACGTCTTCGGCAAACATCTCCTTGAGCCTCTCGTCAACCATGGCATTCCCACCGAACTTTATGACTATGGTCTTTCCAGAGAGGTTGCGGATATAGGGGAGGGCTTCGACAAGGATCTGGGCTTTTTCAATGTTACGGTACAATGTCAGGTTCTCTCTTTGAGAAAATCAAATATCAAATATTTATCCTAATTAACAGTCTCAGAATAATGACGACATTTCTTTGCAAAATCCCTCCTAACCTCCCTTTTCCAAAGGGAGGGATAATCCCCTCTTTGAAAAAGAGGGGTTAGGGGAGATTTCCTCAATGATGTCTATTCAATTTTGAGAC
>JACRGZ010000033.1 GCA_016234155.1 Nitrospirota bacterium
GATTTTACCGGAGTAACCATCACCATCAAAGAAATTGAGGCCTTAATGGAAGGGGCTCTTGCTAAAATAGAAATGGAGAGTGTCCAGACCGGGATCGTTGAGTCAAAAAGCACATCCGGCGGATACCTTGCTATATTTCATTTTGAAACCAGTGAGTATAAAGGCCGTATTCAGGTGGAAATTTCCCTGCGCAATGGCAAAAAAGGGATAGGGACAGCAGCGCTTATTCAGTCTGACCTTGTTGTGCCCTATACTCTTATTCATCTTAAGGAAGAGACTCTTGTCGCTGAAAAAATCCGGGCCTGCCTTACGCGCGGCAAGGCGCGGGATTTTTATGACCTTTATTTTATCCTTCGCAGCCGCATGGCCTTTAAGGAGGCATTTATCCAGGATAAACAATTGAAGGCGAAGATTCTATATGTTGTCAAATCCGGGAGGCTTGATTTTAAACGCGAGCTTAAGGCATTTCTTCCCGTCAGCCAGCACATGATCATCAAAGATTTCCCTAAAACGCTGGTGGCAGAAATTGAACGGAACTTGGCGGGTTAAAGGAGGATGGTTGAATAGGTCCAGACTTCGTGTTATTTTATAAGAAGTAGAAGGGGGCCGAAAATGGAAATCCACGAGTTGGTTATTGAGATGAAACTACTTGAACGCCGTCTGACTCTTTATGAAGAAAAATATGGTGTTCTAAGCGAAGATTTTTATGTCGGGATTATGTCTGGCAACTTAGCTGAATATGACGCCTATGATGAAACTCGAGCCGATTTCAGCCGCTGGAAAGGTATTTATATTTATGAAACTTTGCAACGACGGAAGGCAGCCTACCGTAAGCAACTTGAAGGGCGGGAACTGGCTAAAGTTATGCGATTCCAGCCTGTTTACTGATGACTGCCAACCCGCTAAAATCATTGAGCGACTATAGCCACTTTATGGCCCAGTGGAACATACAAAGGACGGGCATAAAAGTTTTTAAGTATTTGTTGACAAAACAAATAAGACTACCTAAACTTTTACTATAAAAATATAGGAGATGATATGATAATAGCGGCAAATATATCAAAGACCCTTATGGAAATCACAGGCGAACCAAGGGCGGATATTGCGATTCTTGAGATTATAGAAGATGCTGTTGAGCACAGGATAGAGAAGATTTCTGCTGAAATAAAAAGCTTAGAAGAAAAATATAGTATGACCTTTGAGGAGTTTAAGAAAAGGTTTGAAGCAGGGGAAATACCAGAGGCATTTAGTTACGAAGTCGAAACAGATTATTTTGAATGGGAAGGATTAGTAAGTCGCCTCAATAAATATAATTCGTTACTTGCCATGCATAAATGATGAGTGCCTTTGAATTCTCGAAATATGCCATAGAGGAATGTTCGGGGTGCGATCTTATACGAGAGATTGAAATTCTGCTGCTTGACGAACCGGTAGTCAAGATAAAAGCTATTATCCAGGAAGATATTTTCTTAATGACCTCATAAAAAGTTAGAATATGTGGAAGTCCATTTGCAATAAATATTATTGGAGGGTAAAATATAAACATATCCTGAGAGGAGATCTCTTATGGCGACGTCAATTATAGAAAAGAAAAAATATACATATGAAGATTATCTTAAAACTCCTGATGATGTGAGATATGAGCTTATAGAAGGAGAATTGCTTATGACCCCTTCACCTGTACCAAGACACCAGAGGATTTCGAGGAAGATTGAATTCATACTTGAAGAATTTGTTACGAATAGCGACCTTGGTGAAATATTTTATGCGCCATGTGATGTACATCTTGATAATGAGAATGTTGTGCAACCTGATATCCTGTTTATTTCAAAAGAGCGGTTGAATATTATTGGTGAGAAGAATATACAGGCTGCCCCGGATTTGGCGATAGAGATACTGTCAGAGAGTTCAGCTTACAGGGATCTTATTCAGAAAAAGAAGCTTTATGCAAGGTTTGGTGTAAAGGAATTCTGGATAGTTATACCTAAGGAAGACCTGGTAGAAGTCTATATTTTAAAAGAAGGTGTCTATGCTCTTCACAAGAGTTTTAGTAAAGATGATACCCTCGAATCACCACTTCTAAAAGATTTAAAGATAGAACTGCGAAAAATATTTTAATAGCAACAGTATTTCAGGATTAGTTCAACTCACCGTTATGATAAATCCCATGTCCGGGAAAATATGCATGGTGACGGTCTTTCTGATGTGCTACAAAACCTATGGATTCGACCATATGGCTGCCGTCAGATTTCCTGAGAGAGTTCCGGTAAGCCTTGACTTTTTGTGTAATATTGTGTTACATTTTGTATTACAAGACATAGATAAAGGAGGATGAATTCTATGACTGTTAGTGTCCGTCTTGACGAAGAGACAGAGGCAATTCTTAAAAAAACTGCAAAAGTGCTCCGTACAAATAAGGGTCAGGTGATCAGGCGTTCTCTCAAAGAATATTGCTCTCGCATTATGCAGGAAAATAAGGGTTTTCCCTATAAACTAATCGAAGACCTTTTAGACAGAGAAGGGAGCGGCAGGGGGGATCTTTCTGTAAAGGGAGAAGAAATTCTTAGAGAGGCCTTCAGGAGAAAAAGTTGATGTTGCTCTACAAACCTAAACACAGATCTCGCTGAAAAACATGCTGGTTCGCCTTTGAAAATCCTTCACCCTCCCCCCCTCCCATCAGCCGAATCGTAAATGTTCGTCTGAACATCCCCCAGGACAAACTCATGTCACTACAACGGTGGGAGGCACTGCTCTTCATTACCCCCGACCGCGGCCACTCAACATTTGTCCGGTTCCTCCTGACACCGTAAAATCCACGATGTAGCTGCATCCTGTAGCCGCAGGTGTCGTCTTTAGCTGTAAAAAAAAGATATAAAAAAATGTTGACATAGGTGTTCAAATTAACTATAATCTATCTCCCTTTAAAATACAGGATTGACGTAGATGTTCTTTTGATAATAAAAATCCTCCTCGTTATTTAAAAGTCCTTATCGTTATTTTTGAAAACAGAAAGGAGAGCAGCATGGGAGCAAACCTTACCCAAAAGATTATAAAGGAGCATTTAGTCTCAGGGACTATGGAGGCAGGTAAACCCATCTCCATACGGATAGCCCAGACACTCACTCAGGATGCCACAGGGACGATGGCCTATCTGCAGTTCGAGGCGCTTGGTATACCAAAGGTAAAGACAGAACTGTCGGTGAGTTATGTTGACCACAACATGCTTCAGACAGACTTCATGAATGCGGATGACCACAGGTTCCTCCAGACCCTTGCCTCCAAATTCGGCATCTACTTTTCAAGGCCGGGTAACGGTATCTGCCATCAGGTTCATCTGGAGAGGTTCGGCGTCCCCGGGAAGACATTACTCGGCTCTGACAGCCATACACCGACCTGCGGAGGCATCGGCATGATAGCTATAGGCGCCGGCGGCCTTGACGTAGCCCTTGCGATGGGCGGCGAGCCATTTAACCTCAGTATGCCGAAGGTGGTAAACGTCAAACTCACAGGTAAGCTTCAGCCTTTTGTCTCTGCCAAGGATGTCATACTGGAGTTGCTCAGAAGGCTTACAGTCAAGGGGGGGGTAGGAAAGATATTTGAATATATGGGTGAAGGGATAAAGTCACTCTCTGTGCCGGAGCGTGCAACGATCACCAATATGGGTGCAGAGCTTGGGGCGACCACATCGGTATTTCCGAGCGATGACGTTACAAAGGCATATCTCAAGGCCCAGGGAAGAGAAAACGCATGGAAGGCGTTAGGCCCTGACCCTGACGCCTCGTATGATGAGGTTATAGAGATCAATCTGACTGAGCTTGAGCCGATGATAGCGAAACCGCACATGCCTGACCAGGTGGTCAAGGTAAGGGAGATTGCAGGGACACCTGTCCAGCAGGTGGCCATAGGGTCATGCACCAACTCTTCATATAAGGATATAATGACCGTTGCTGCAATGATTAAAGGGAAGACTGTACACCCGAATGTAGGCCTCGGGTTTTCTCCAGGCTCAAGGCAGGTGTTGAACATGATAGCCCGGTCAGGGGCGCTTACAGACTTGATCGCCTCGGGGGCAAGGCTCCTTGAGAGCGCATGCGGGCCATGCATCGGGATGGGTTTTGCCCCCCCTACAGGCGGTATCACAGTGCGGACATTCAACCGTAATTTTGAGGGGAGAAGCGGCACAAAAGATGCCTACGTCTATCTTTCAAGCCCCGAAGTAGCTGCTGCCTGTGCAATCAATGGTGTAATTACAGATCCAAGGGACTTAGGCCTTAAGCCGATTGACATAGTCATGCCGGAGAAATTCCTCATAGATGACTCTATGATAATAGCGCCATCCAGGGAACCGGAAAAGGTAGAAATCCTGAGAGGGCCAAATATAAAGCCACTCCCAACAAAAGGCGCCATGCCTGATTTGTTAACCGGTAAGGTACTTATCAAGGTAGGTGACAACATCACTACAGACCACATAATGCCGGCAGGCGCAAAGGTATTACCGTTACGGTCAAACGTGCCGGCCATATCTGAGTATGTCTTCGAGCGTGTGGACAACACCTTCCCTAAGAGGGCAAGAGAGTGGGGCGGCGGCTTTATAATAGGCGGGACAAATTATGGACAGGGTTCAAGCAGGGAGCACGCTGCCCTTGCCCCGATGTATCTTGGGGTCAAGGCCGTAATTGTAAAGAACTTTGCAAGGATACACCTTGCAAATCTTGTAAACTTTGGCATCCTGCCGCTTACCTTTGTCAATGAGTCCGATTATGACTCCATTGAGCAGGGAGACGAGATTGAACTTAATGTAAAAGAGTTGAACGGGAAGTCGCTGTATATAAAGAATAAGACAAAGGGTAAAGAGATTCCTGTTACTACGCCGCTCTCGCCACGGGATATAGATGTGGTAAAGGCTGGAGGCTCTCTGGCTTATGTTAAGGCTAAGGGGTGACACGTAAAAACATGTAGGGTGGGCAAAACAGGTAAGATGTTCCGAGTTCGGAAATAAGATTATAAAGAATATGTAACGAAATTGTAACGCATGGGTGAAGACGATCCACCCCTGCTGTTTCTTTTTTGTAACTTCTCAAATAATATATGTTTTCCAGCATCTTTCATCAGCAATAATTATCCCTCTATCTGTGTAATCCTGACACAATTTCAAATTTTTGTAAGAAATGGATACACTTTTATGGTAAATGTTACATGATTGATACACCTCACTAAGTTTTCTGTTATCCTCATATATATAAATAATATGTGATTATATAGTAAAAACAGCAGGTTGTATAAGACCTGCCTATGTATCTCCCTGATACTCCAATACTATGCAGGATGGCACACTTAATGCAGTTACTATATTATATAATATTATTAGAACAGCAGATACGGAGGGGCAAAATGAATGAGATCGTCAGGACATACATAATAAGCCTTGAGATGCATCTGCCCACACAGGATACTATGTCCCTTATTCGCAAAATTGCAGGGACATACAGAGGTCTCCCGTTTTACATTCAACCTTTTACCGGTAACGCATAACAAATTCCTATATATGCGTTCCCCCTGGGAGGCGTAGAGGGATGGATAAGATAATAGAAGAGACTCTGCAATTGAGCCCTCTCTTTGTTACCCTCTCACAGGAGGAGAAGAATAAACTGATCCAGAAGCTCCTCTCAAACCTTAGCAATCTGTCTGAGAATAAAGAAGAACCTTCCATAAATATATAAATCCTATACCCCCTTTATCACTTTAGTGTATAATTTCCCTGGGGAGTATGTGATTGATGACCAAAAAAGATTTCCTTAAGGGCATGCCGCTTTTTTCTGCCCTCTCAGAGAGTGATCTGAACAGGCTTGCCGATATTGCAGAAGAGTTTACATATAAAAATGGTGAATATGTATTCTATGAAGGAGACCCACCTGACTGGTTGTGCATAGTCAGGGAGGGAAACGTAAAGGCAATAAAACAGACTGAAGATGGCAAAGAGATCATACTCCATATATTTAAATCCGGTGACATCTTCGGGGAACTGGCTGTTTTCGACAGACGTCCCTACCCTGCCTCTGCCCTGACAACAGGAGAGGTTAGAATATTGAAGCTGTATTACACCCACTGCCTTGATATATTAGAAGATATGCCTGAAGTTGCTGTAAAGATCCTGCGAAATATGGGGAAAAAACAGAGGGAGTTTGTAGAACGGCTTGAGGCATCTCTGACAGACCGGGTAGAGAAGAGGATTGCAAATACCCTGCTAAAGCTTGCCGGCATAGACAGCGCCCAGGGGAGCAGCAACATAGACTTACGCCTCACAAGGAAGGATATAGCCGGCATGGTTGGGACAACCATCGAGACCACTATCCGGGTTATGAGCAGATTCCAGAAAGAGGGTATTATAAAGACGACAAGGGGAGGGATTATTATTTTGAATCCACATTTGCTTAGAAAAAAGGCAGGGGGGGAGTAAGTGATGAGTGATGAGTAAAGAGTAACGATATGATTTATATCATAGTGCAAGATCTGATCATGCGATATCCTTACTAATAAGAAGGAGGTTGCATTATGTCGCAGATAACAAAAGAGATGACAGTAAATCAGATATTAAGGCTTTATCCAAAGAGTGTTGGGGTATTTACTAAATTTAATATAGATGCGTGCTGCGGTGGGAACAGGAGCATCGAGCAGGCGGCTAAGGAAGACAAGGCATTATTAGAAGATCTGATACAGGCATTAAATCAGAGCGCCCAGTAGGACACAAAAAGTAGAACACAAAAAACAGGACACAAAAAGGGAGGTAAAAAAGATGGCTGCAGAAAACAAGACTGTAGAACTTGATGTAAGAATCATACCACCAAGGGATAAGCATCCGAGGATACTTCAGACCTTTGATAACCTGAAGTCCGGAGAAATCCTGCTTATTATAAATGACCATGACCCGATGCCGCTGAAATACCAGTTTGAATTTGAAAGACCCGGCAAGTTTGGATGGAAATATATTGAGCAAGGACCAGAGGTGTGGAGGGTAGCGATTGCGAGGTTATAACCTGAAGATGTAGGGTAGACCTTCAGGTCTGCATCTCAGGAAGTAGGGACAGACCTTCAGGTCTGTCCTTTCTGCAAGGAGTTAGAAAAAGGAGTCTAACAATGATTGAAAATCTGAAGAATGTCCCTAAGGAAAAGATTGTAGATTTAGACGTCAGACCTGAATTGGACGCCGGCAGAGACCCATTCAACCTGATAATAAAGACGCTGGGGAATATGAAAGATGATCAGGTATTACACTTAATAATCATATTTGAACCTGTTCCTCTCTATACCGTAATGAAGATGAAGGGGTATGACCACTCAACAGAACAGACAGGCGGATTATGGCATGTCTACTTCTACAAAGGAGAGGCATCGGCTACGGTAAAAGCCGATGCCGGAGAAGGGGAATCAAAGACATCGGAACCGAAGACTATAGAAATAGACGTCCGGGGCCTTGAACCGCCTGAACCTATGGTAAGGATAATTGAGACACTCCCGCAGGTAGACAAGAATACGACATTGCTTGTACACCATCACAGAGAGCCGCTTATGCTCTATGATAAACTCGAACACCTCGGCTATCAGGCAGCCACAGAAAAGATAGCCGAAGGATATTATAAGGTCAGGATAACAAAGAAAGGTTAAAAGGCTTCTTCAATGAGCGCCCCATTTCAGGGCAGCATAACAACACCGTATACCCCGCCATTTAAGGTTGTACGGCAGTACTTTATAATAGCTACCATAACCTTCATATTCTTAAACGGTTTGATGCTCATGAGTTCGAGGTATATATCGGGCTTCCATTTCCAACCAAGACTTTTATCCTTTGCCCATATGGCTGTTCTCGGATGGGCCACCATGATCATCAGGGGGGCAATGACCCAGCTTATCCCTGTGATATTAGAGACATCATTATATAGTGTCAGACTGGCAAAGTGGGGTTTATGGTTATACCTCGCAGCCGTAATTACTATCGTCAGCCATTTCTGGTTCTTTGCAATAAAGGGGGGAGGAATGGCATCAGCCGCCGGCATGGCTTTTCTGGCAGTCATCATCTTTGTCATAAATGTAGGACTCACCATGCGAAAGGTAAAGAGTATAAATATCACCATAGCGCATATTATTGCTGCAATAGTCTATCTCACTGTGGTCGCTGCCATCGGCCTCCTGCTTGGCATTAACCTCAGTATCCCATTTATAAAGGGGGATCACCTCCATTATCTTGGCTTACACGCCACTATTGGATTTGTGGGGTGGTTTTCTATGATAATAATGGGGGTATCTTACAAGCTCCTTCCGATGTTTACCCTTTCATATACATACAAGACATGGCCCGGGTGGACGGCATTCGGGCTTATAAACCTTGGGGTCCTGGGGATTGTAGTCGAATTCCTTACTAATCGCCCATTATATAGCTCCGTTCTGATAGTTACAGGCATGTTCATGTTCTCATACCAGATAATACTTATAATGAAAGGGAGGATGAGAAAAGCGCTGGATGTGGGTCTCCGCCACGCCGTTTTTGCCTATGGATATATACCTGTTGCCGCCCTGCTTGGGGGACTTATAACACTAAGTAACATAAACCCCGAAATCAAACAACGCGTGATACTGATATATGGATTCACAGTGTTGTTTGGCTGTATAACACTTCTTATCATAGGAATGATGTATAAGATAGTCCCATTCCTTGTCTGGTTCCATAAGTACAGCGATAAGGTGGGTAAAGAGAAGGTGCCTATGTTAAAAGAGATGTTTTCAGAGAGGATTGGCAACCTCCAGTTCTGGCTCCTGAATATAGGGGTGCCGGATGTTATGGCAGGCCTTTTCTTGCAGAATCAGACTGTAGTGGCAATCGGTATAACCATAATATTCATTTCATCTCTGTTGTTCGGTTATAATATGTTCACGGTGTTTACGAGGAAATAGGGAGACGAAAATTTCAGGTGAACAGTCATGTCCCTCCGGGACACAAAGGAACATGAAAATAATCCCCCCCATCCCCCCTTTAGAAAAGGGGGATAAGTCCCCCTTTTTTAAAGGGGGATTTAGGGGGATTATGGGGTTAGGGGGGATTTAAAACTGGATTTTCGGATGAACATCCTATCAGAACAGCTCATATTAACAGCATTAAAGCACGTCATAGACCCTGAGATAGGTATCAATATAGTAGACCTGGGACTGATATACGACGTTAAGTTAGATGCCGGTAATGTCTATATCAAGATGACCATGACTACCCCTGGATGCCCGCTCCACGAAAGTATAGCCAAAGGGGCCGAAGAGGCCGTAAGACAACTCCAGGGTATAGAAAGTGTAAAGGTAGATTTAGTGTGGGACCCGCCATGGACACCTGACAGGATAAGCAACTGGGCGAAAAAACAGCTCGGGTGGAGGTAACTATTTGACTTTTTTTGGAAAATATCTTATCCTTTAATCATGTCAACATAAGTCTCAGGAAGTATTAGCGCCTGCATCCGGCATCTTCATCTCAGAAAGAATAAATCATGAAGGAAGAAACCTGTAGCTCGCTACAGGGAATTAGCAAGTTAACCTTATAACAAGGGGGTATTTCATGAAACAAAAAGGCTGTATCATGGGGATTACACTCTTTTTCATCTTTGCAGTTTCATTTTTCACGCCCCGCAGCGCCCAGGCAGTGCCGGCTTTTGCCCGTCAGACAGGCCTGGCCTGCTCCTCCTGCCACTTTCAGCATTATCCCGCACTGAATGCCTTTGGACGTTCATTTAAGACAGGCGGTTTTACCATGATAGGCGGGCAGAGCCTTATAGAAGGGGACGTCCTTTCTGTGCCGAGTATACTGAATGCATCCATGGTCCTCAAGGTCAGGTATCAGAAGACAAACGGGGATGACGACAGCAGCGGAACAAACAAAGGCGAGTTCCAGTTTCCTGATGAGGCGGCATTGCTCGTAGGCGGGCGGGTAGGTGAACATGCAGGATTTTTACTCGAGGCCCAATTGGCTGACCCTGATATGCCCATGTTTGCATCCTTTAAGATGCCCTTTGTCTTTGATGCGGCCGGCACAAAACTCAGCGTGATTCCTTTTACAACTGATGCAGGTGGTGCGGCTTATGGTTTTGAACTTTTAAATACCGGGGCAATGCGGATGCAGCGTGTTCTGGAGCACAGGGGGGAAACATCTGCCCAGCAGTATATAGGGACTGCCACTGCCGCAGAAGGTATTGCATTTGTAGCTGTCCATAGCCTGGGCTTTGTAAATGCCACGCTCTGGGCGCCTTCACATACCGGAAAAGACATAGGCCCCCTCTCAAAGTATGTCCGCGCTGCAGTTACACCTGTAGTTCACGGATGGGATATTGGAGGTGGTATACAGTGGTGGGGAGGGACAACCGGTGTAGGAACCACTACCGATGATGTTGATGCCGGAAGTCATGCCACCCACGCATGGGCAATAGATGCCCAGGCACAGGGTAACTTCATGTCAATGCCTACCGGTATCTATTTAGCATATGCAAGTGCAGACAAATCTGAGGCTGGTGAGCCGGAAAACGTCTTTAATGACAAAACTAAAGACAAGACTGCATGGTCAATGCTTGTAGAGGTTGGAGTAATTCCAAATAAGTCAACAGTTGCATTTGGCTATCGTTCAGGAGAAAACGGTGAGACCGCAAACAATAAACAGACAGCAACGACCCTGGGCGCTACTTATATGATGGCACAGAATATCCAGTTTCAGCTAAATCATACCTTATATGGCGGGAACTACTATGACCTGCCTGCAAATAATGAGGATGCCGATGGCGACCAGCAGACAACGCTGATGCTGTTCACCGCGTTCTGAATGTGATTCATCCGAAAATCCCTTTCAAATCCCCCCTTACCCCATAATCCCCCTAAATCCCCCTTTAAAAAAGGGGGACTTATCCCCCCTTTTCTAAAGGGGGGGAACTAATTTCCCCCTTTGAAAAAGGGGGACTTTTACCCCCCTTTTCTAAAGGGGGGATGGGGGGGATTATTTTCATCCTCCTTTGTGAGCCTCTGGCTCATGAGGGTTCACCTGAAAATCCTAAGCTTTTGGAGTGCAAAATCTCCAGATTTTGCATGCAACGACGCTACTTCCTTTTAAGTGCCTCTTCTATCTTCCCGACAATATGCCCTGCCGTCAGACCATATTTCCTGAAAAGCCCTTCATAAGTCCCTGATTCTGCATATGTATCTCTAAGCCCTATGAACTCCATAGGGACAGGATAGTGTTCCGCAACAATCTGCGACACAGCAGCGCCAAGTCCTCCTGACAACAGATGTTCCTCTGCAGTCACTATAGCGCCTGTTGTCTGGGCTGATTGGACTATAACATTGACGTCTACAGGTTTTACCGTGTGCATGTCTATCACCCTGACGTCTATCCCCTTCTCACTGCATATACATGCAGCCTCTATAGCCTCCTGTATTAAGAGTCCATTCGCAATCACTGTTATATCAATGCCTTCACGAAGGATATTTGCCTTCCCAATCTCAAAGTGGGCACCCGCTTGATAGACGATAGGCGCCTTTGGCCTTCCGGTTCTTATGTAGACCGGTCCTACATGCTGTGCCGCTAACCTGACAAGCGCCTTTGTAGCAACCTCATCAGCGGGAACCAGCACGACAAACCCCGGAAGGGAACATGCAAGCGCCACATCCTCTACAGCCATCTGAGAGGCGCCATCCTCACCTATACTGATACCTCCATGCGAACCGACCACCTTTACGTTGAGATGCGGATTGGCGACACTCATACGGAGCTGGTCAAAGGCCTTGCACATCAGGAACGAGGCAAAGCTCGATGCAAAAGGCACCTTGCCGCAGGCGGCAAGGCCTGCTGCAGTCGAGACCATATTGGCCTCGGCTATACCCATGTTAAAGAATCTGTCTTTGAACTCTTTGGCAAAAAAGGCGCTTTTTGTAGATTTAGAAAGGTCTGCATCAAGGGCAACAATGTCAGGATTTTCCTTGCCCAACTCCACTAAGGTCTTCCCATAAGCATCCCTTGTGGCCATTCCGTATATTCTTTTACAGGACATTGACCAGCTCCTTCAATGCCACTTCCATCTGCTCCCTCGTGGGGGCCATACCGTGAAACTCTACATTATTCTCCATAAATGAGACCCCCTTACCCTTAACAGTCTTTGCGATAATCATTGTCGGGCGTCCCTGAGTGACCATTGCCTCATCTATCGCCTTTATTATCTGATGGAAATTATGGCCGTCTATCTCAATAACATGCCAGCCAAACCCCTTCCATTTATCAACAACAGGCTCAATATCCATTATGTCCTTTATCCACCCGTCAAGCTGCTGGCTGTTATAATCCATTATTGCCGTCAGATTATCTAATTTATAGTAGGCAGAAGACATGGCAGCCTCCCATATCTGACCCTCTTCTGACTCACCATCACCTATCATTACATAGACCCGGTAATCTTTTTTATCCAATTTACCTGCTAATGCCATACCGGCAGCTATAGAGAGACCCTGACCGAGAGAGCCTGTAGAAGCCTCTATACCTTGTAATCTCTTCATCTCAGGATGCCCCTGAAGAGGACTTCCCATCTTACGTAGTGTCAGAAGCTGTTCCGGAGGAAAATAGCCGGAGCGCGCAAGCGCACTATAAAGGGCCGGCGCCGCATGCCCCTTACTTAGCACAAACCTGTCCCTGTCAACCCATCCCGGGTCCTTGGGATTATGCCTCATTACCTTAAAATACAGGACGGTAACGACATCCACCGCAGAGAGAGAACCTCCAGGATGTCCAGAGCCTGCCGCAGTAGTCATTTCAATAACATCCCTGCGAATAGTCCTTGCCATTTCTGTAAGCTTATTGATATCCATCTGTTTTATCTGAAAATGTCCCTTCAAATCCCCCCTTACCCCATAATCCCCCTAAATCCCCCTTTTCTAAAGGGGGGGAACTAATTTCCCCCTTTGAAAAAGGGGGATTTTCATAATCCTTTGTGAGACATGGCTCATGAGGGTTCACCTGAAAATTTTCTTTTTTGCCCTTAACAAGGAATTTAGATTATAATATAATTCAATAGGCAAGACAAGAAGTAACTGAAAGGAGGGTATGACCATGGCAAAGGTAGGCGTTGTATTGTCAGGATGTGGTGTATATGATGGGTCAGAGATACATGAGGGTGTCCTGACCCTCTACTTCCTTGAGAAGGCCGGCGCCACCACGGTCATGATGGCGCCAAACATAGACCAGGCTCATGTGGTAAACCACCTGACAGGAGAGGTCTCGAAAGATGAGAAGAGGAATGTCCTTGCAGAGTCTGCGAGAA
This sequence comes from Nitrospirota bacterium, assembly GCA_016234155.1. GTDB lineage: Bacteria > Nitrospirota > 9FT-COMBO-42-15 > HDB-SIOI813 > HDB-SIOI813 > JACRGZ01. Next base: position 13,326 of record JACRGZ010000033.1, read on the forward strand.
TCGCGAGGGGTAATATAAAAGATATAAAGAGTGTCCGTGCGACAGAAATTGACGCCCTCATATTTCCCGGTGGTTACGGGGCTGCAAAAAACCTCTGTACCTTCGCCTTTGACGGACCTGACTGTAAGGTAAATGAGGACGTGGCAAGATTGACAAAGGATGTCTACAGCCTGGCTAAACCGATAGGAGCAATATGTATAGCCCCTGCAATGATGGCAAGGATATTTGGAGATGCTACACCTATTGAACTTACCATTGGCACAGATAAAGATACGGCCAATGCGATAAACATAATGGGCGGCAGGCATATAAGCTGCACTGCTGCCAACATTGTCATAGATAGCAAGCACAAAGTCGTAACTACACCTGCGTATATGCTGCCCGTCTCCATTGCAGAGGCAGCAGAAGGGATAGAGAAGTTGGTAAAGGCTGTGATGGATTTGATTAAAAGATAAACGCCCATGAAAAAAGATAGAGATATTGAGACTGACTATACCCTAGAAAAATTAGAAGAAACAGACGGGATTATCGAGGAGCCTGTAGATATCGGAGATATTGATATGGAAGTTCCACAGGAGATAGACGAGTCTGTCTCGAGCACATCTTTAGTCCGTTATGACCTGCTGCAGCACTACATAGCAGAGATCAGGAGATACCGATTCCTGACGAAAGAAGAAGAGTTCAGGCTTGCTGTCAAATACAGGGAAGAGGGTGACCTTGATGCGATCTCAAAACTGATAATGGCCAATCTGAAGTTAGTCGTTATTATTACCATGGAATACAAAAACACCGGCATGAACCTGATGGACCTCATACAGGAAGGAAATCTCGGCCTGATGCAGGCAGTAAAGAAGTTCGACCCATACCGTAATTTAAGGCTTGTGACATATGCTACCTGGTGGGTAAGGGCTTATATCCTCAGATACATAATCAACAACTGGCGTCTTGTGAAAATAGGGACAACACAGGCACAGCGGAAACTCTTTTTTAACCTCATGAAAGAAAAGGCAAGGCTTGAAGCCCTTGGATACGAGGCAGGGCCAAAGCTAATCGCAAGCGGGCTCGGTGTGAAGGAAAAAGAGGTGATTGAGATGGACCAGCGGCTTGGCAATAAAGAGTTATCGCTGGATGAACCCCTTAGAGAAGATTCGGATACCACCCTTGTAAGCCTTATACCGTCAAATGAGGCTCCTATTGATGATAAATTAGCTGATGAGGAAATATCCGGCATTATAAGAGAAAAGATTGCAGACTTTTCAAAGACGCTGAATGAACGTGACCTCGATATTCTGCAGAACAGGATACTTTCAGATGCGCCAAGGTCACTCAGTGAGATGGGACAAGCATATAATATATCAAAGGAACGAGTCAGACAGCTCGAAGGTAACATAATAAAGCGTCTAAGAGAATATCTTAAGAAAGAGGTAAAGGATCTTGACACCCTCAAACCCGGTTGGTCTTAAAGGGAAAGCAGCCCTCGTTACAGGTGGCAGTAATGATACCGGTGAGGCTATCTGTAATATACTCGCAGAAGCCGGCGCCACAATAATTATACATTATTTCAAAAACAGGGCAAAGGCAGAAAGGATCTGCGGAAACATTACATCACACGGGGGGACAGCAGTTGCCAATGGCGCTGATATATCCGATAAAGGCTCAGTAGATTCTCTATTTAGATTTATACGGGATAGATTCGGCCGGCTTGACATCCTTGTAAACAATGCCCATCTGCCCATCACACGCAGATTCTTTGCCGAGGTTGAATGGGAGGAACATCAGGAGCAGATTGATGTAATGCTAAAGGGGGCATTCTATTGTTCTAAAGAGGCTGTGCCTATTATGGGTAAACATGGCGGCGGCTCTATCATCAATATACTCACAACACAGATTGAGCATCCTGTAAAAGGCTACAGCAGTTATGTAACGGCGGCATCGGCTTTATCAGGCTTTACAAAGAACCTTGCCATAGAGGCGGGAACAAAGGGAATTCGCGTCAATATGATTGCACCCGGGTTTGTGCTCACCAGCCACACCCCTCACGCGCCGGCCCATGTCCGGGACGCAATTGCCAAGGCTACCCCACTCGGCCGCCTTGCAACGCCTGACGATGTGGCAAGGAGTGTCCTATTCTTTGCTTCAGACCTCTCACGCTTCATAACAGGTCACTACCTTGTGGTAGACGGCGGGTACAGCCTTTCATCCCTCTAATCATTTGATGGAATCGTAAAAAGTCTAAAAACGACTATTTCCGTCATTCCTGCGAAAGCAAGAATCCAGTCTTTTCAATGAGTTGCAAAACCTCTGGATTCCGGCTTTCGCCGGAATGACGACTTCTTACGATTCCATCATTTATTAAGGGTCTCAAAATTGAATAGACATCATTGAGGAAATCTCCCCTAACCCCTCTTTTTCAAAGAGGGGATTATCCCTCCCTTTGGAAAAGGGAGGTTAGGAGGGATTTTGCAAAGAAATGTCGTCATTATTCTGAGACTGTTAATAA
>JACRGZ010000029.1 GCA_016234155.1 Nitrospirota bacterium
CCGAGTTTCATGGCGAAGTGCTTGACGGTGAAGGGTAGTCCGAGAGCCGTGTGAGGGAAAACCTCACGCACGGTTCGATGAGGGGGAACTGGAAAAACAGGTGACCGCTGTTCGCCTGTTCCCTACTCTACCACAAAGGAGCATGAAAATAATCCCCCCCTTCCCGTTGCAATGCTTCGCAGCAACGGGAACCCAGCCCCTTTAGAAAAGGGGGGATAAGTCCCCCTTTTCTAAAGGGGGATTTAGGGGGATTATGGGGTAAGGGGGGATTTGAAAGGGCATTTTCAGATGAACCGTCATGAGTCAGATGCTCACAAAAGGGGATGAAAACTGAGTAAAAGTGGAGTGCAACAACTCCAGTCGTTGCATGCAAAATCTGGAGATTTTGCACTCCAGAGGCTTCGCATTTTCTGGTGAAAATCAGTGGAGGTGGGTGGCAAATTCTGCCACCCTTGGTTTTACAATATTGGCATAATCCTTATAGCGCATCTCGACAGTCTCATAATGATTCCCTGCATTAAAGAATATATGCTCATCCTCGGCAAGTGACCTGTCAACGTATGTATCAATGTGGTAGAGATTGCCAAATGGGGGCTCGGCCCCTGATTCACAGTCAGGGAACATTGCTTTAAACTCCTCTTCAGTAGCAAGCCTTAGGTCTTTCTCATTCAGCGCCTCTTTTAATTTTTTAAAATCCACCCTCCAGCTTGCCGGCATTACTGTCATGACGAATCTGTCCTTTGCCTTTACCATGACGACCTTTGCCAGCTCTTTCCCAGGCACATGAATTGCCGCAGCGATCTCCTGTGCCGTATATGCCTCCTGATGTGCAACTATCTTGTATTGGATATTATTTTTCTTTAATATATCCTCTAATCTCTCAACGACTGCCATAAACCCACCCCCTTTCTCAAATCACGCTTATAACTTAACTCTTTAAAATAGCCGTGTCAAGGAAAGTGGAAGGCATGTTATAATAACTCCATGAACAAGCAATATCTGATTATCCAGGGGGCAAGGCAGAATAACCTGAAAAATATCAACCTCTCTATCCCCCACAATAAGGTCACTGTAATAACGGGGATAAGCGGATCAGGTAAATCGTCTCTTGCCTTTGACACCATATTTGCTGAAGGGCAGTGGCGCTATATAGAGTCCCTCTCCACATACACAAGGATGTTCATAGACAAGATCGACAGGCCGGATGTGGAGGCGATAAGGAATATCAGGCCTGCCATTGCCATAGAGCAGAAAAACCCTGTAAGGACTTCGCGATCTACTGTAGGAACGGCTACAGAGATTCATGACTACCTGCGGCTTTTGTTCGCCAGGATAGGGAGGATCGTGTGTTCTCAATGCGGCGATGAGGCGAGGTCTTACAGCTCTTCTGATGTATTGGATGAGATTATGCAGAAATACGCCAAATGCAGGGCATATATACTTGCCCCGCTTAATCCCACAATCCCCCTTAATCCCAAAAATCCCCCCTTACCCCATAATCCCCCTAAATCCCCCTTTAAAAAAGGGGGACTTTTACCCCCCTTTTCTAAAGGGGGGGATAGGGGGATTAAGGAAAAAGGGGGATTATCGGGGGGTAAGGGTGGATTAAAAGAACTCTTAGACAATCTCGTCCAGAGGGGGTTTTTCAGGATCAAGGTTGGAGAGGAGATATTCACAATACCAGGCGAGCTCCCGCCGGACATAGAAGGCCGCCTATCTTCAGGTGAAGTATATATTGTTATAGATCGTGTCACAATAGACCCTGCTGAACGAAGCAGGATCGCTGACTCCATTGAGATGGGCTTTAAAGAGGGTGGGGGGGGCATAGTTATAGAGGTTATAGGCAAGGAGGTATTACGGTTTGATACGATATTCAAATGCCATAAATGTGATACGGCATTTGAGAAACCTGCCCCGCTCCTCTTTTCCTTCAATCACCCCGTTGGCGCCTGTCCTGTCTGCAAGGGTTTTGGAGATATCCTCCAGTATGATGAAGAGCTGATAGCGCCGGATAAACACCTTAGTCTCTCGGAGGGGGCAATTGAACCATGGACTAAGCCGTCATACAAATGGTGGTGGACGCAGTTTATAGCCTCTGCTAAAAAACACGGGATTGATATTGACAAGCCCTATTCAAGGCTTACAAAGGAGGAGAAGAGGAAGATATTCAAGGGAACCGGTGATTTTGAAGGGATAGACGACTATTTCTCGTATCTTGAAAGTAAGCGATATAAACTCCATGTGCGGGTCTTCCTGAGCCGCTATAGAAGCCCTTCCACATGCCCTTCCTGCAAGGGGACACGTCTGCGGCCTGAGGCCCTTAATGTAAAGATAAAAAGTGAGGCAATGGAAAAGGGACTAAACATATATGAGCTATGCAGCATGCCTGCAGGGGAATTATACAGATGGTTTTCTTCCTTAAAATTAAGAGAGTTTGAACAGGAGGTGGCAAAGGATATCCTGAGACAGATAGAGATGAAGCTGGGATTTTTACTGAAGATAGGGTTGGATTATCTGACCCTGCACCGCCAGACCCGGAGCCTCTCAGGCGGTGAGTCGCAGAGGATCAACCTGTCAAACCAGCTTGGCTCGCGTCTTGTAGGCACTCTCTATGTATTAGACGAACCGAGCATCGGGCTTCATGCGAGGGATACGAACAGGCTTGCAGATATAGTGCGGGAGATTGCATCATCCGGCAATACCGTAATTGTTGTGGAGCATGACAGGACGATGATAGAGGCCGGGGACTATATAGTGGAGATGGGTCCCGGGGCAGGGGAAAATGGCGGAGAGGCGGTTTTTGCAGGTGAGTTGGATGAGTTTATAAAATCTGACTGCCTCACATCCCTGTATATACGTGGAGAAAAGTGGATAACTGTACCTTCTGCGAGGAGAAAGGGTAATGGAAAATTTCTTACCCTTAGTGGGGCAAGGGAGCATAACCTTAAGGGTATATCCATCAGGATCCCCCTGCACACATTTACCTGTATAACAGGTGTCTCAGGGTCCGGTAAAAGCACACTGATAGAGGATACCCTTTACAGGGCGCTTGCGAGGGTATTCAGGGTTGAGTTTGAGAAGATGGGGAAGTTTGAGAGACTCTATGGTGTGGAATATCTGCGCGGTGTAAAATTGATAGACCAGAAGCCGGTCGGACGGACCCCGAGGTCAAACCCTATTACTTACATAAAGGGATTTGATGCAATAAGAAAGCTCTTTGCAGGTCAGATGGATGCCAAGATGGCAGGGCTTACCGCATCTTCCTTCTCGTTTAATACACCGGGGGGGAGGTGTGAGGGGTGTCAGGGGAGCGGCCATCAGAGGCTTGAGATGTATTTTTTTGAGGACCTCTACGTGATCTGTGACAAGTGTGAGGGGCGCCGCTACAGGCCTGATGTCCTCAAGATAAGGTATAAGGGTAAGAATATAAGCGAGGTGCTCCGGATGACTGTGCATGAGGCGCTGGAATTCTTTAAGGGGTGTGAACTCCTCCGGGAGAGTCTTGCCCTGCTTGATGATGTGGGACTTGGTTACCTGAGGCTTGGTCAGCCTGCAACCACATTGTCCGGTGGGGAGGCCCAGCGGTTAAAGATATGCAGCGAGATATGGAGGCGAGATGCGAGGAATATCCTATACCTTTTGGATGAGCCTACTACAGGGTTACACTTTGACGATGTGAAGAAGTTGATAAATGTGTTTAATCGTATGGTTGACAGAGACAATACCGTCATTGTTATAGAACATAACATGGACGTGATAAAGTCTGCTGATTATATAATAGACCTTGGGCCTGAAGGGGGAGAGAGGGGTGGTGAGGTTATTGCCGAAGGGACTCCCGAAGAGGTGGCAAAGAGCAGGCGCTCTTATACCGGCCGGTTCCTGAGGAGCCACCTGTAAATAAATCAAATATCGTAATAGTTCACCGGAGGAAAAAGATTTTTGACCTTTGATTTTTTAGGTTCTTTCTCATAATGAGTGGGTAACTTAACAATTATATATAAACAAGAAAGAATGTCATCCCCGAATGTCTTTATCGGGGATATGGTTTTAAATTATGGCAAATAAACAATACTATGTTTATATCATGGCAAGTAAACGAAACGGGATGCTTTATATTGGTGTTACTTCTGATTTGATAAAAAGGGTTTATGAGCACAAATATGACTTGACCACCGGCTTTACAAATAAATATCATATTCATCATCTTGTTTATTTTGAGATAACGGAAGATATAACCAGTGCTATATCAAGGGAAAAACAGCTTAAGAAATGGAACAGGGCATGGAAAATTGCCTTGCTTGAAAAAAATAATCCTGAATGGCGGGATTTATATTGTGATTTGATAAAGTAAGGATATATCCCCGATAGAAACATTCGGGGATGACAGGAGAAACGAAACATTCGGGTGCAATTGGTTTACCCACTTGAAGTGAGAGAGAACCATTTTTTAATTTACCTTATATTCCTCATACCATGCCATCTGGATGGTTTCCAGAATGCCTTCATTGGACTTCTTGGGATCATCAGCAAAGTCAGGCAGCGAGGTAATCATTGCATGAAGGTCAGTAAACCTGAGGGTCAACGGGTCTATATCCGGATATTTCTCATAAAGCTGCAATCCTATTTCTTCCGCATCCTTCCATGTAAGTTGCATCTGAAAATCCCCCCTCACCCATCCCTCTCCCCTAAGGGGAGAGGGTAAGAGCTTGCCCCCGAAGTATTTATCGGGGGGTGAGGGGTTTTCATCCTCCTTTGTGAGCCCGTGGCTCATGGGGGTTCACCTGAAAATCACCGCTACCTCCCCGGTATCTCCACCACAACATCGCCGTATACATGGGACTGACATCCGAGGCGGGATGAGAGTGTCACCCCCTCTGCCTTATCAAGCATGTCATCCTCGTTATCTTCAGCCTCAGTCAGGTTCTCCATCCCTTGCTTAACAATCACATGACACGTGGTGCATGCACAATTCCCGCCGCAATTATGGTCAAGGGGTATATCATGTTCCAGTGCAAGTTCGAGAATGGACTTCCCTTCTTCCCCTTCTACAGTAACATTAAGCGGGAGAAATGTGAGCCGTACCTTTTTGCGGCTTGCTGCTTCGGTTTCCTTATAGTCACTTAACTTGGTTTCCATTGTGATAGGCCATTATGTCATTGCGAGACCCGAAGGGTCGAAGCAATCTCTTATCAGTCGGCAATAGTAGGGTATAGGGTGTAGTAAAACTATATTTATGCCGAGAACGAAGTCCCGCAGCCACAGCTCCCCTTCGCCTGCGGGTTCATGAACTTAAAGCCGCCTCCGGTAAGGTCGCTTGTGTAATCAACAGTAGTGCCAAACAGATAAAGGGAACTCTTCACATCTACGATTACCTTTATCCCCTCAACTTCATAAACCTGGTCGTCCGACCTTATCTCGTTGTCAAAGTTCAGCGTATAAGTAAACCCGGCACAGCCGCCGCCAGTAACGCCAACACGGAGCCCTCCCCCTGTAACACTATTGATCTCCATAATCCTCTTTATCTCTCTTATTGCGTTCTCCGTCAAGGTGACAGGATGAGTTGTAGAAGTTTCCATTTTCCCCTCCCTAAAATAATATTTTTCCTCGCCCTAATAATCCCCCTTCATCCCCCTTTATTAAAGGGGGAAAGAGGGGGATTTTCATTATCCCCCGTTTCTCTTCTTATAATCCTCAATGGCAGCCTTGATAGCGTCTTCTGCGAGGACAGAGCAGTGGATCTTTACAGGCGGCAGATGTAGTTTCTCCACAATGTCCGTGTTTTTGAGCGTCATCGCCTCATCAACACTCTTCCCCTTCACCCACTCTGTCGCAAGACTGGAGCTTGCTATGGCGCTGCCACAGCCAAATGTCTTGAACTTCGCATCCACAATAACCCCGTTGTCTATCTTCAACTGGAGCTTCATGACGTCACCACATTCAGGCGCCCCGACTACACCTGTCCCAACATCCTTCTCATCTTTTTCAAAGCTCCCTACGTTCCTGGGATTATTATAATGATCTATTACCTCATCGCTGTATGGCATTTGAAACCACCCCCCTTAATTCAGACTCCTAGACATTAGACCTCAGACTGTTCCTCTTTACCTCTATAGTCTGTAAGTCTTTAGACTCTACTTCCTCCACCTAACCTGTTTAAGATCGACCCCTGCCTTTGCCATCTCATATAACGGAGACATCTCCCTCAGCCTGTTTACGGTCTCTGTCACCCTATTGATTACATAATCAACCTCTTCCTCAGTGTTAAAACGGCCGAGCCCGAATCTGACAGATGAATGGGCAAGCTCCGGACTTACACCCAGGGCCTGGAGGACATAAGACGGTTCTAATGTGGCCGATGTACACGCAGAGCCGGAGGAGAGCGCTATCTCCTTCAGGCCCATGAGGAGGGACTCCCCCTCAACATATGCAAAACTGAGATTTAGATTCCCCGGCATCCTCCTTGCCGGATGTCCGTTAAGGTATACCTCTTCCAGGGAATCCGTAATGCCTTTACGTAACCTTTCTCTCAGGGAGAGAAGCCTTGCAGACTCCTCTTTCATAACCTTCATGGCAATCTCACACGCCTTCCCGAATCCTACAATCCCGGGGACATTCAGTGTCCCTGAACGCATCCCCCGCTCATGCCCGCCGCCGTCTATGATAGGTGAAAGCCTTACACGGGGGTTCTTACGCCTCACATAGAGTGCGCCAATCCCCTTCGGCCCGTATAGCTTATGGGCGGTATAGGATAAGAGGTCTATCCCCATCGTCTGTACATCTACCGGTACCTTACCAATGCCCTGTGTAGCATCACAATGAAAGAGGATGCCCCGCTCTTTAGCGATCTTCCCTATCTCCTCTATGGGCTGGATTACGCCTATCTCATTGTTTACTAACATTATCGAGATAAGAACTGTCCTGTCTGTGATTGCCTTTCTCACATCATCCGGGTCAACAAGGCCATTACTGTCTACCGGGAGGAAGGTTACATTGATGCCTGACTTTTCAAGCCGCTTTGCAGTGTCCAGCACCGAGCGGTGCTCTGTCACCTGCGTGATTATATGATTCCCCTTTTCTACATACATCTCCACCACACCCTTAAGGGCAAGGTTGTTTGACTCAGTGGCGCCGCTTGTGAATATGATCTCCCGTGAGTCTGCGCCTATAATCTTTGTAACTCTTTCCCTTGCGGCCTCCACCGCCTTATCAGCATCCCAGCCGAAGGTGTGATTACGGCTTGCCGCGTTACCGTAGTGGACGGTAAAGTACGGGAGCATCTCCTCTATGACCCCCGGGTCTACCTTCGTGGTAGAGTGGTTGTCCATGTAAATGGGCATATTCATACAATCCCTCCTTTGTTAAATAAAGTGGTCAAGGGGTCAAGTGATTTGAATTTACTTGACTCCTCGAACCCTTGACTCCTCGAACCCTGCATTTACACCGGCCTCAGTTCAAACTTCTCAATCAACTCCTCAAGCGTTGTGCTGTGTAACATATCCAGAATCCTGTGTTCCAGCCTCTGCATCGGTGTTCGTATATGACACCTGTCAATCTGATAGCACCTGCCTCCCGGCTCCTCTGAACAGTTCAACATATATAGATTCCCTTCCACTGCCTCGATAATCTGGGCCACTGTAATCCTGGAGGGATCGGCGCTGAGAGTATACCCACCTTTAGGCCCGCTGAGGCTTGTAATCAACCCTCCCTTAACCATCCTTTGAAGAATCTTTGCCAGGAGCTCTACAGGTATGCTATGGGCCTCGGCAATCTCCTTTGTATTAACCACACGCTCCTCGTAATTCCAGGCTATGTAAGCGATAGCCATCAGCCCGTAATCAATCTTCTTTGTCAGTTTCAACATAAGTTATTAATCCTTGATATCTACTTTACTTGCCCCCTTGACCCTTTTTATATATAGCCTATATCCGACCATTTTAGTATCCGACTAATTCAGTCGGATATAACTATAACAAGATAATATATGCATGTCAAGAGTTTTTGTGGTAACTTATTTACCCATCATTGTAACCACATTGTAACCATTTCACCCTGAGAAATGCCTTAAATTCCTCGTAGGTATTATTAGGACTATCAAGGGAGGCTCTTGCAAAAGTATAAAAATGTTGTCATTCCCGCATGGTTTTAGCGGGAATCTAGTGTTTTATTACAGAAAATCATATCCCCGATAGAAGATTTCGGGGATGACACAGACTTTTGCAAGAACCTCAAGGGGTTATGCAATCGGTTTTTGACTGTGGCTCCAGTGGTTGGGGGTTCAAGTCCCCTCGCTCACCCCACTTTCCAGTACTCTTCTATGGCGTTAAGCAGACGTTGCTTTATCTCTGCAATCCTTTCAGGCTCTGTAATCTTATGGCCTGATAGGTCCTTCACATAGAAGACGTCTACAATCTGGTCAACATGGGTGGCGATCTTTGATGAATATACGGACAGGCCTAGTTCAAAGATATTCTTTGTGATTATGTAGAGAAGTCCCTGTTTGTCTGCCGCGAATATGTCTATGATGGTAAATTCATCAGAGGACTCATTATCAATTTCAACACGGGATTGTGTTGCTAAGGTAATGACCTTCCTCGTGGGCCATTTATTCGCATACTTTCCGAACAGATATTCCACAGCGGCCTCTCCGGTAAGCGCTTCACATATATGTTTTCTTACAGTGGCCTGACGGAGCTGGGAAGAAACCCCTTCGGGATACGGGTCCCGGGCATGAAAGGTATCTACAACGATCCCCTTCTTTGTTGTACAGACCTGGGCGTCCATTATATTATATCCGGCAGCGGCAAGCACCCCGGCAATCTTTGAAAATAGCCCCGGGGTTATATTGTCATATGTATATACAGTAAATTCCGCAATCCCTTTGTCAAAGGATACATCAACAAGGACTGACTCCTCCTTATCCTCTCTGAGCTTATTTATCATGTGGAGGTGATTTATTATCTTCTCAGGGGGCGTGATGACGAGATATCGGGACTCCATATCCTGCAGTTGTTCGTCCAACCATGCGGGTGGGAAGATGAGGCAGAGTTTTTCTCCGATATCTTTCTTGGTCTTTGCGATCAGTTCCTCTACAGAATATATAGCCCTTGTGCCGGATAACTCCTCCATCACCTTATAATAAAGCTCAGTGAGGAGATTCTCTTTCCACTCATTCCACGTCTCCGGTCCTACCGCCTTTATATCCGCGTAACTCAGGATGAATAGTTTTTTCAATACCTCCGGTCTTGCCACCTGCTGTGCCATCATAAGGATGACCTTGTCATCACTCAGGTCCCTCCTGAATGCAGTATTCGGCATAACAAGGTGCTTCAACACAAGGAAGACAAGCAGCCCGGTATCTTCATCATTAAAGCTTAACTGCCCTGCAACCCGTTCAGCGATCCCGGCCCCTACTGTTGAGTGATCCTCCGCGCCCCCTTTGCCTATATCATGCAGGAGGAGGGCTAAGTGGAGTATATCCTTCCGTTTGATCTCCTTATATACCTTTGCAATATAACCGTGAGAATATAAGAGCTCTTCTGCAATTTGTATTGAAAGGAAGCTATGTTCATCTACAGTGTATTTGTGATAGTAATCATAGGAGGCATAACATGATATCTTTTCAAACTCAGGGATCAGTTTCTGCAAGACCTTCACCCTGTGCATCTGTCTGAGTGTCTCTGCAACCCCCTGCGGCCAGGAGAGTATCATACTGAATACCTTGTTTATCTCCGGCGAACGATAAAGTTCATTGGATACCTTACTTGAGTTACGGTAAAGCATACTCATAGCGTAGGTGGATACCGGTACTCCATGTATCAGTGACAGATAAAAGAGGTAAACGACGTTTTTCCCGTCATTCAAGAATATGTCCTGATACCTCTCCGGTATATGGATCCTGTCTTTTGTCAATACGTAACATGGTTTGACAAAACGGGAGGTTACCATATCAATGCCCTTCTTCCATCGTTGTACCGGCAGGGCCTTTTCTATCGCCCTCATGGAGATGTCATGTATGTGTGATGCGTGCATGTAGTAGTCTTTTATAAATGCCTCTACACCAAGGCGGTGTGGTTCATCCTGATAACCAAGAAGCCTTGAAATCCGCAACTGGTCTTCTGCGGTAAGTACATCAGCCGCCTTATTTGCATGGAAGTGCAGCTCATTCCTGACCTTCAATAGAAAATCCTGGGCCTCTGTCAGTTCGTTGTAACCAACCTTAGAGACGTATCCCTGTCTATGGAATTCGGCTATGGAGTATATCCTGTACCTTGCAATCGTTACCCATCTCAGACAGTGTATGTCTCTGAGTCCGCCCTTTCCCTCTTTGACATTTGGCTCTACGAGATAAATAGACGACCCGTACTGCCTGTACCTCTCCCGCATCGTCTTGAGACGTTCTTCTATATAAGACCTTACATTCCTGTCTATGACCTTTTCCATAAAGGTCTTCTGAAACTCATCAAAGAGGGGCTCGCTGCCGGCTATAATCCTTGACTCCATTAAAGCGGTCCTGGCTGTAAAGTCTGAACCCCCTATTTTTATACAATCTCCTATCGCCCTGATGCTATGACCTATATTGTATTTGAGGTCCCACAACAAGTAGAGGACATTTGTGGATATGGCCCCCACTGCATCCTTTGCATCATCGCGGTATAAGAACATTATATCGATATCCGAAAAGGGGTTCAGCTCACCCCTCCCGTAACCGCCTAC
>JACRGZ010000007.1 GCA_016234155.1 Nitrospirota bacterium
TAAGATTATTGCCCCCTTTATAGTGCTTTATTTTACCGGCAACAGCCTTAATGTCATGACCCTGGGGGGCATAGCCCTAGCCATAGGGATAATGATTGATCATGCGGTGGTGGTGGTAGAGAATACAGCCCGCCATATTGCTATGGGTAAACCAAGAAACCAGGCGGCAGTGGAAGCGGCTGAAGAGGTATCCATGCCCAACATGGTCTCCACCCTTACCCTAATGATGGTCTTTTTCCCTGTAATATTTCTTGCTGGAATGGGAAAGTTCCTCTTTACCCCCCTGGCCCTTGCCGTAGTCTCCGCCGTGGGTATCTCCTACCTTATATCTATGACTTATATTCCACTTATCTGCGCACACTTCCTCCCAGAGAGAAAAGAAACTTCTGGCCTGGAAGTAAAGGGAAAAAGAGTTCGGGGAGAAAAATGTGTCCGACTACGGAACTTTGGCAAACGCCTCGTTAGAGAGTTCAGCTACCTCTACGACATTTACTTGGGAATACTAAAATGGTCATTAAGGCACAGGGCGGCGGTGCTGGGAGGTATCTTTGGTATCTTCACTGCTTCACTCTCCTTGTATTTCTTTGCGATAGGAACAGAGCTCTTACCTGTCACAGATGTGGGTCAGTTTACGATGTACCTTCGCGCACCCTCAGGTACACGTTTAGAAAAAACAGAAGAAATTGTCACCCGTGTAGAGGAGGCTATAAGGAAAGAGATTCCAGCTTCAGACCTGAAGATGTTGATAACCAACATAGGTGTGCTCTATGACTGGCCTGCCGCCTACACCCCTAATGCCGGTCCAGGTGATGCCTTTTTTGAGGTTCAATTATCCCCAGACCGCAAAAAGACCTCCATGGAGTACGTAGAACTCTTGAGGGATATCTTGCCGCCGAGTTTTCCCGGGGTTGACTTTTCCTTTAACACCGGGGGGCTTCTGTCCGCGGCCCTAAATTTTGGACTCCCTTCCCCTATCAACGTCCAGGTGGAAGGTGCAAAAATGGACACGGCCCACGATATAGCCAAAAAGATACAACAGATAGTTCAAAGCGTACCCGGCACAGCAGATGTAAGGGTACAGCAAAATCTAGACTATCCCATGATTGATATTGAGATTGACCGAGTCAAGGCATCGTACCTTGGCGTCGCACAAAAAGACGTAGTCACCAATGTAGTGACCGCTCTAAATTCCAGTATAAACTTCTCTCCTGCCTTTTGGCTCGACCACGTTACCGGAAACCACTATTTCGTAGGCGCCCAGTATCTTGAGGAAGACATAAACTCCTTTGATACCCTGGAGAATATCCCCATCACAAGCACCTTGCAGAAAAAGCCCGTCCTTCTCAAAAATATCGCAAAATTTAACCGTACGACCGCACCTGTAGAAGTGAATCACGTAAACATTAGGCGGGTCTTTGACGTGTATGCGAACGTCTCTGGCCGCGATGTGGGCTCAGTGGCCAGAAACATACAAAAAAAGTTGGATGCACTGGAACTCCCTGCGGGCTATTCAGTACACATGAGAGGAGAAGTGTCCAGCATGAAAGAGTCCTTTAAGAGCTTTGGATTTGGAATGGTGCTGGCCGTGGTGCTTGTGTATCTTACGCTGGTTGCCTTATTCAGGTCCTTCCTGGACCCCTTTATAATCTTACTGGCCGTCCCCCTGGGGATTATGGGAGTCTTATGGATGCTTTCAATCACTGGAACCACCCTCAATGTGCAGTCCTTCATGGGCACAATCATGATGGTAGGAATAGTGGTCGGCAATAGCGTATTACTGGTGGAGTTTGCCAATCGTCTATGGAGAGAAGGGATGCCTGTAAGGGAGGCAATACTGCAGGCGGCAAGGATTAGACTCCGGCCAATAGTTATGACAACTCTCATCACCATCCTTGCCCTTACCCCCCTGGCAGTAACCTTCTGGAAAGGGACATCAGTTAACATGCCCCTGGCCAGGGCAGTGATTGGGGGACTCGCGGTCTCTACCCCTCTCACCCTTCTAGTAGTTCCAATCCTTTACACCCTGCTCAAGAGAGGGAAAGGAGCGAAGAAATTTGAACAGTAAAAGAAACACAATCCCTGCACTAGCCTCCTCTATCGTTTTCATTATATTATCCGTTACATTACAATCTGCCAGTCTTGAAGCCCGGGAAGAGGAAAAAATTATCCACGTGGAGGTGGTAAAACCCACACACGAAGACGTCGCTCGTAGAATTATCTTGCCCGGAAGTATCGCCCCCCTTGAAAAGGCTGCTCTCTTTGCCCAGGTATCTGGATACCTTAAATGGATCAAGGTAGACATAGGAGATTGGGTGAAAAAGAATGAAATACTTGCCTTTATATGCGTTCCACAACTGGAGGCTGAGCATAACCAGCTTGAGGCTGAATTGGCGAGGAATAAGGCAGATTACGAGCTTAAGCACCTAATGTTCGAAATGAAAAAAAATCTGCGGGAAGAGGATGCAGCTACATTGGAGGCTTTAGAAATAGCAAGGTATGAGATGGAGGCCGCAAGGTCTATGGTAGACCTTGCACAAGCAAAGATAGAAAAAGTCGCCACCCTCCTGGGCTACAGAGAAATCAGGGCCCCCTTTGATGGTATCGTCACTGAACGTTTCTTGGATACCGGCGCTTTGGTCCAGCTTTCCACCACCACCTCTACGTCCCCCATTGTAACTGTTATGTACGTTGATACAGTACGGATATTCATAGACGCACCCGAACCCGATGTGCCTTTTATAAAAGTGGGCCTTCCGGCCAGTATATCCATCGATGCCTTGCCGGGTAAGACCTTTACAGGAAAAATTACCCGCTTCTCTTCTTCTTTAAATATGGCCACCCGTACTATGAGGATTGCCATAGACATACCTAATCCTGACCACGCCCTATTCCCAGGCATGTACGGGAATGTTACGCTGGAATTAGAGCTGCACAAAGATGCCATCACGGTACCTGCAGAATGCCTGGTAATAGAGAACTATAAGAAATTCCTCTACGTAGTGGAGGATGATATAGCGAAAAAGATAGCTGTAGAAACGGCCATAGATACAGGCATCCACGTGGAAATCACCCAGGGCCTTAAAGGAAATGAAGATATTATCTTGAGAGGAAAGGCCGCTGTCTCAGAAGGCTCAAGGGTAAGGATTTATAGAGGGACATAAAATGCATATAGAAGGAGAAAGCCTACTGTCCAATTCGCTCCTCAACCTAAAATTTTTCTCCATGGCCTCAGCCCTGATATGCCTTAGCGGCTGTGTTCTATTTGAGGAGGCCTCTAACCATAATTATCAACACAAAAAAGTGGCTAGTGCCTTATACGGTCCTGAACAAAGACCGGCTCCCCACCCCAACTGGGAGCCCACTCAACCAGTATCAGAACCCTTGAAGCCCGTAGGGCTAAGGTTAATCGGTACCGAACAATTGCCAATAGATTTGTCTACAACCCTCCGCCTGGCTTCAACAGAAAACCTTGACATTGCCTTCGCGAAGGCACGGGTAGAGGAGACAAAGGGAGAAAGCGATGCGGCAAAACTAAATCTATTGCCTACTTTATCCGGTCACCAGCTGTACCGTCACACCACTGGAACCCTCCAGGGCACCTTCGGGAACCTGGAAAGTCCAACCTTTGATACGGTGAATCCTGAAGGGGTTTTTAGACTTTCCCTGAACCCCGGGCAGGCCATGTTCGAGGCCCTTGCCGCCCATAGAAACTTTCAAGCCACAACCTTTGCCGCAGACAGGGTAGCCCAAAACACCTTGCTTTCTTCAATCCAACAATACTTTGACTTACTCAAGGCTGTGAGCGGGATTAACATAGCAGAACAGGCTGTTACTGAATCCAAAGAGTTCCTGCGGGTAACCGAGATCCGTGAAAAACAAGGCACTGTCCTTAAAGTAGAGGTCTTTCGTACCCAGGCCAAGCTCCAGGCAGAAAAACAGTTACTTCTTTCAGCTCAAAATGAATTCCGTCAGGCCTCCATAAGGCTCGCAATCACATTAAACCTTGACCCAAAAATCACCTTGTTTCCTACAGACTCTGCTGTGCGGCAGCTAAATCTAGTTAACCCTTCCCTGCCCCTCCA
>JACRGZ010000034.1 GCA_016234155.1 Nitrospirota bacterium
GGACTTTTACCCCCCTTTTCTAAAGGGGCAGGGCTCCCGTTGCTGCGGAGCATTGCAACGGGAAGGGGGGGGATTTTCATCATCCTTTGTGAACTGGAAGTGCCTCACGGCGTTACAGCGGGCATCATCCTCGGATACGCCTCTGATTCTAACATCACATTGCCCTTTCCGGTTGCAAGCCCTATCCTTATCTTTATGAGGGTCTTCCCATTAACCCCCAGCAGCCTCTCTACCCTGAACTGTGACACATTATCTATCAGCTTACTGTCTGTGATAATTGATGTGCCGGTCGCAGGGTTCCATACAATCTTTTTTTCATAGAGCGACCCATTATTTACATAGAATATAAGCGGATCTACAGGGTCTTCTTCTGTCATACCGTCTCCGTCATCATCTTTAGAGCATACAGGCGGACACTTTCCTCCTGTTATAGACATGTCTGCCCTAAATTCCTCGTCATAGTTTCCATCCAGAGGTGTGTCATCATCTAAACCATTCTTCGGGATATCTTCATCTGCTGAACCATCCTCGTCATCGTCGTATTGCATTGGCCCGCCTCCTTCATCTATTGAGCCGTCTCCGTCATCATCAAAACCGGCCAAACCAGGCTGTCCGTCATTTCCTATATCACTACTCCAGTCCTCATCCACCTTGCCATCGTTATCATTATCCACCATCGCACTTATTGCCAGGATATCTCGCACAGGGTTAGGGGCATTTTGAGGTATAAGGATAAAATTTGTCTCCCTTGCCGCATTAATTATCCTGTTCATCGCATAATTGGCGTCATCTATAAGCCCTGTCTTTATCCTGTTCTCCCTTGAGGAGGTAAGTCCTACTGCCAGTAACTCACTCAATCCGCCTGCAATAATAGAGAGGATAAGGAGGACTATCATCAGCTCAATCAGGGTTACGCCTTTTTCACCTGAAAATCCCTTCTGAATATCAGGATTCAAGGGGTCGAGGGGTCGAGGGGTCAAGTGTAGGGAAAAGGCAGAGATTGAAGCGGCAATGGCGTCTTCACTTGAACCCTTGAATCCTTGACCCCTTGAACCCTTTATTTGATTTTCATCCCCCTTTGTGAGCCTCTGGCTCATGGGTAGTTCATTAGAATGTAGCATACGTGTAATTTGCCTTGAGTGTATTTACCGACACATCACCAACCGTCACTGTAATCCTCTTTAATCCCGCATCTGGTGTCAAATCACCGTCCCCGTCTGACAGATCGACATAAACATTTCTATTTACCGTCTTCCCCTGTATCGTGACGGTGTCTGATACAGGGGGTGGAACTGGGGTGCCGGAAGGAGAGCTCAGTGGTATATCAGAGAAATTCATGGCAAGCATCTCTTCCATCTTGCCTATCGCATAATATGAGGAAAGTCCTCTTTCCTCTGCTTTAGTGTTGGATTGAGAGGCTGTTGTAAAAGATATGGACAGGGGGAAGAGTATAAAAGAGAGCAGCAGTATTGCTATCAATGTCTCGACAAGGGTTATCCCCTTATTGCACTGATATATTACCGGTAGCCGTGTCCACAACGACCGCCTTAATTCTCCCTTTATACGATAATACAACAACACCTCCCTGAGAGGGTGTCCCGTCAGGATTGAATGTAATATCATCAAGACCACCAAAAAGCGCTGACACAATATCAACACCGCTAAGCCGGGGAGATGTCTTAAAATCAATGATGTAGGGCTTCTTGTCCAGCTCATTTACAGTAGATACATCCCCTGTAATGATACTCGGAAGGTCTATAGTCCTTGTCTTTGCCCAGTCATTATTCGGACCCTTTCCTGCATCGGCCACCTTCACACCATTAAAATAGACGGCTATCTCTTCCGCGGTATCGGCGTCATACAGACTGTAGGCAAGCTTAATGTCCTGACCAGCGCCGCTAAAATTATAGTCCATACGATCAACATGTGTTGTATCACCTCCTGGGATGTTTCCATACTCATTGTTATCGGTGAATAAAACCGTCTTGCCATTGGTAACCTTTACATTCCTTACCCCCCAGTTATCGCTCATCGGCGGATTCTGTTCGTTATCAAAGCGAAGGGCATTATTGCCGGATGACGCATATCCTAATAACAGTGAGCAGGTCTCCTGTGAAGGATCAAAGTCTATCACCCTAGTTGTATTGTTCTGGATAGCGAGGTCTCTTGCATACCTGAGGACATTTACAATCTCCTGAGTCGCCTCATCGAGTATCGTTTCGTCCATGATCCCACGGATTGATGGTATTGCAACACCTGCTATAATGCCGAGGATCAATATTACCAGGATAAGCTCTACTAAAGTAAACCCTTTCTCCTCAACATACGCCATTTGCAAGTAAAACAATCATGCCCCGGCCCCCCTTTAATAAAGGGGGGGATTTGAAACAGGGGATGAAATTAAAAGAACGGTCATCTGCTGGAGTAGCCATTGAATGTATTGTTGGCAAAGAACTCGCCTGTCTGCCGCACAAAGAACCAGCCTTTAGCGGTCGCATCACTTGCTGTAGCAGTACCAAGTGTAAGTATGGCCGTATTTACATTAACACCTGCTGCCTGGACGTCAGTTGTAGTGGCATTATTTGGCAGTGGATTCTTTGGTACAGCCTTTTTGAGATATGGCCCATATGTTGTAGCGCTACAAGTGGCAGTTGTATTTCCATTTGCGGATGAGCAATATGTAAGCTGTTTGACAAAGGCCTCCTCTTCATCTGCGTGTCCTGTTCCATCATGTGACATTATAACGCCTGGATAGGTGTTGTTATGCTGATGATAGTAAAGCTCTATAGCGCTCCGGATGGAGCTCAAATCAGTGTCTAATGCTGCAACCTTTGCCTCCTGCGAAGATGACCTCAGTTGCGGTATAACTATAGCAGCAAGGACTGCAAGTATAATTACCACAACTAGCAGTTCTACTAAGGTAAAACCCTTTTTGTTTCTTAATACTTTAAGCATCTTACCACCTCCTCCTATTGTTAATTGTTAATTATCACCCCCACCCTAACCCTCCCTCGACCCGTTGCAATTGCCTTCGGCGCAACGGGTACCCCGGGGGGAGGGAAGTGTGATGGCTATTGTTAATGTATGCTCCTGGTTAATTTAAATATCGGGACTATCAATGATATAACTATTACCCCTATAACCCCACCCATAATTACAAGCAGTATAGGCTCCATCACGGCTGTGATCTTTTTCAACTGCCTCTCAATATCCTTGTCATAATAGTCTGCAAGCCTCGGCATTACCTTATCGAGTGTCCCTGTATCCTCACCTGTGCTGATCATCTGCTTAATCGTCTGCGGGAAATACGGGCTCTCAGTTATCGGTCCGGAGAGGGTCTTCCCGCCTTCAACGCTCGTATACATATTATCGATCAATTTTGTAAATACTTTATTCCCTATTACACCTGCTGATATCGAAAGGGATTCGAGCACGGGTACGTTACTGGTCATCAAGGAGCCAAGTATCCTCATCAACCTTGATATATATATCTTCACAAAAAAATCTTTTAATAACGGGACTCTCAACTTAAGGGTATCCATATATATCTTTCCTTTATCGGTTACAATAAACTTATAGGCCGCAAACCATGCAATACCAAGGAATATAATGATAAGGTACCAATAAGAGACAAAAACGTTGCTCGATGCCATCAGTATCCTGGTAGTAAGCGGCAGACTATCGTATATCTCTTCAAACATGCTGCCAAACTTGGGGAATACGTATACTATGATGAACAATACCACTGATACGGCAAATATGCTCAAGAAGACCGGATAATAAAGCGCCCCCTTGATCGTAGAGATAAACTCCTGATTTCTTTCCTCTAAGACCACAATCCTCTCAAGCATCTCTTTCAGGAAGCCGCCGCTCTCACCGGCCCTTATCATGCTTATATAGACATTTGAGAATACATGCGGATATTTCCGCATCGCATCTGATAACATGCGTCCTTCTTCTATATCCCTTCCGAGGTCCTGGACAATCTCCCTGAATTCATTATTCTTAATCTGCAGGCTGATGGCCTGGATGCTCTTGTTTAATGGCGTCCCTGTCTCTAACATCAGGGAGAGCTGGTCAATAAAAAAGATTATCTCACCTGGTCGTACCTTGCCTGTCCCTATTCTTACAGTAAGCCCTTGTATGGTCTTCACAATCTCACTTATTGACCAATTGCTATCAAGTTTCTTGGTTTCTATCGTTGAAATTGCCACTATATCGCTCCCAGTGTAACAGCCCTTGAGACCTCTTCGAAGGTGGTAATCTGCTCCCTGATCTTCTTTACGCCCTCAATCTCCATATTTGAGTGACCCGTATCCTTCAGGTGTCTCCTTATCTCTTCCAGTGACGGGTTTTTAAGTATAACTGCCTCTAAATCGTCAGTTACCTCTAATAACTCATATAGCCCTACCCGCCCCTTATAGCCGGAATCATAACATTCAGGACACCCACTCCCTTTGGCAAGCTGCAGGCGTTTGTCTTCAGACCATCCATATCTGTCCAATATAGCCTTAGGCGGATAATAGAGGGTCCTACACTTCTGGCAAATAGCCCTTACAAGCCTCTGGGCTATCACCCCCGTAAGGGCCGAAGATATAAGATACGGCTCAATACCCATATCGAGTAATCTGGTAATCGCGCTCGGGCTGTCATTGGTATGGAGGGTGGATAAGACTAAGTGGCCTGTAAGTGATGCCTGAATCGCAATCTCGGCAGTCTCTTTATCCCTTATCTCGCCCACCATTACTATGTCCGGATCCTGACGCAGGGTGTGCCTGAGGATTACAGGAAATGTCAGACCGATAGATTCTTTTACCTGATTCTGGTTGACAATCTCCATCTGGTATTCAACAGGGTCCTCTATTGTCACAATATTCTTCTCAATTGAATTCAGATAGCTTATGGCTGCATAGAGGGTTGTTGTCTTCCCGCTCCCTGTAGGACCTGTTACAAGGATAAGGCCGTAAGGGTGTTTGAGAAGTGTCTTAAAGCTTGACAGGGTCTCCTCAGAAAAGCCCAACTGGTTTATATCCAGGATGACATTCTTCTTATCAAGGACACGGAGAACTATCTTTTCCCCCAGAATACCCGGCATGGATGAGAACCTGAGGTCTACTGACCTGCCTTCCACCACAACCTGTATCCTCCCATCCTGCGGGAGTCGCCTTTCCGCTATATCAAGGTTGGCCATGACCTTCAGCCGCGAGACAATGGCAGGGTGAAACTCTAATTTCTGGGTCATCACCTCGTATAGTATCCCATCTACTCTGTACCTGATACGGAGTTTTTTCTTGTCCGGTTCGATATGGATATCACTCGCCTTATCCCTTATAGCCTTAAGTATTACCATATTGACTAAGTTTATTATCGGGCTCCCTTCTGCCATCTCCTCGATCTTCTGAAAGTCATAAAGAGGCTGGGACTCGACAAGGTGGAGCGCCCCTTCATCGAAGGTGCCGACGTAGTCGGGTATCTCCACATCGCCTCCGTAGTATTCGTCAATAGCCTTGTCGATATCACTTGACCGTGTAAGCACAGGCTGAACAGTTAATCCGGTCATCTCTTCCATCTCATCAAGGACAAAGATGGCCTGAGGGTCTGATGTGGCTAATATCAGGTTATTTTTAATCCTGAACATAGGCATGATCTTGTAGAGCCTTGCCTTCTCACGTGGGATGATATTAATAACCTTGGGGTCTATAAGCCCCTTCCTCAACCATATATGGGGAATGGCCATCTGCTTGCTCAAGACATTAAGCAGCTCTTCCTCTTTAACAAAACCGAGTTCTATAACAAGCTGGCCGAGGCGTTTTCCTGTCTTTTTTTGAAAATCAAGGGCCTGCCGGCACTGCTCCTCAGTTAGTAGCCCCTTTTCTAACAGGAGCTCCCCTAATCTCTTAGGCTTTGGACGTGCGGTGGTTATCATAAAAAGCTTCTCCCTGCCTTCTCAACACTACTATATATCTCAAAAAGGGTGTCGAATCTTGTAGCTGTAAATATGTCATTACAGACCTGGTTGGGGTCAGATATCTTTATGCTCCCACCTTTTTTCCTAACCTCCCCCAGGATATCCAGGAGAGTTTCCAGACCCTCGCTGTCTATATACGGAACTGTACGGAAATTGATAACAATCTTATATTCGCTCTCCTTGAAACAGTCCTCTATCACATTTTTCAATTCCTTTACACCTTCACTTGCAATAGGAATTTCAGGCTCTATGTAGCTGATTACCCCAACCTTGGATTTTTTTATCTTCATCTGAAAATGCCTTCTGAAAATCAGGATTCAAGGGGTCAAGGGGTCGAGGGGTCAAGTGTAGGGAAAAGGCAGAGATTGAAGCGGCAATGGCGTCTTCACTTGAACCCTTGAATCCTTGACCCCTTGACCCCTTTATTTGATTTTCATCCCCTTTGTGTGCCTACCCCCTACATAAAGGTCGGCGCTACTCCAGAAAATATCTCTCTTCGATCGGCAGGACTACTGTAAACTGACTACCTTCCCCCTTCTTGCTGATCACCCTGATTTCACCATCATGCAGTTCTACAATCTGTTTTGCTATGGAAAGACCAAGGCCGTGACCGGTCTTATGTCTGACCTGCGCATCAGAAGACCTATAGAATTTATCAAATATATGCGGCATATCCTCCTCTGAAATGCCGATGCCGGTATCAATGACATGAATCATCAGCCTGTCTACCTCTTCGTCCACCCGTAATGTTATCTTACCATGCTCCGGCGTATATTTTATTGCGTTACCTATGAGGTTCATCAAAACTATCCCCATAAACTCTTTATCAATGTTCACAGGAGGGATCTTCTCAGGCAGGATAAGTTCATAATTAATATTCTTTTTCTTCTGGGCGGTCGCCACCTTAAATATACCTTCTATAAACTCCTTAGTCCTTGTCATTGATCTGGATAAAACCAGCCCCCCCATCTCTATCTTTGATAAATGGAGGAGGTTGTTTATAAGGGTCGAAAGCCTGCCGGCCTCTTCATTCATGGTGTTACAGAATTCCACGATAGTATCCCTGCCGGCAACATCACCACCAATAAGCATCTCTGTATATGCCTTGATAGTATTGAGCGGGGTCTTCAGCTCGTGCGATACATGAGAGAGAAACTCTATCTTGACCTGGTCCGCTAACTTCTGGGATGTTATGTCCTTGGCTATCAAAAGGCTCCCGTTTGGGTGTCCGTCACCCCTTATAAGGGTCTTATAAGAGACCCTCAGGTAGCTTGACCCCACATTAATATCTGCTGTCTTCTCTACCAATTTATCTATAGACTCAGAATGTTCCAGTACAAAGTCAAGTATGCCGTTTCCACCCTGACACTCTCTTACATGCTTGCCTTTTATATCTCCTCTTTTCAAATTAAGAAGCTGTTCCATAATATGGTTCATAGCCAAGACACGGCCTGAAGAATCAAAGATCATAATCCCGTCATTCAGGTTATCCAGAACAGACTCAAATTTGCTGATATGGTATGAGAGGAGCTTGTTTGTCAGGCGAAGATTTGCAACTATTTCCTTATCATCATCACTGCTATCTTCTGTCTTATTTACACGGCTGACTAATCCCTCTGCAGGGGTTGCTGTTGAGAGGCTATCTAATAGTTTTAGAAAATCAGTGACTGGTTTAATATCTTTTAACGGCTTTAATATCCCGGATATTTTCATATTGCCTCTTGTAAAAAGGTCTTCTGTGATGGTTTATCGGTGATATGCTATATCTACTTGAAAATTAGGGGGGAAATACTCATCTGCTCATTCACTCCTTGACCCCTGCATTTTTAAAGTCCTCTACCTCTCTTACAAGGGCTTCTACAAGTTCTTCCTCTTTTAATTTCCTGACCACCGCTCCATCCCTGAACAAAAGACCAACCCCTTTACCGCCTGCAATTCCGATATCAGCCTCCTTGCCCTCACCTATCCCGTTTACCACACAGCCGAGGATAGATATATTAAGCGGCAGCGTTACATGAGAAAGCCTTCTCTCTACCTCTGAAGCAATCCCTTCTATGTCTATCTCCATCCGTCCGCAGGTCGGACACGATATTATATTTACACCACGATGTCTGAGGTTTAATGCCTTTAATATCTCGTAGGCCACCCTTACCTCTTCCACAGGGTCAGCAGTCAGAGAAACCCTTATGGTATCACCTATCCCCTCTGATAACAGTATCCCTATGCCGATTGCAGACTTTACTGTCCCGGATAAAAGCGGGCCTGCCTCTGATATGCCGACATGCAAGGGGTAACCTACCTTCTTTGAGATGAGCCTGTAGGCATTGATGGTCATGGGTACGCTTGATGCCTTAAGAGATACCTTTATGTCATAGAAATCATGTTCTTCCAATATCTGTATATGTCTAATGGCAGACTCTACCATTGCCTCAGGGGTAGGATGACCATATTTTTGCAATAGGTCTTCCTCTAAGGAACCTGCGTTCACACCTATTCTGATAGGGATGCCCCTCTCCTTTGCCGCTTTCACTACATGCTCGATCCTGTTCTTATCTCCTATATTACCCGGATTAAGCCTCAGGGCATCAACACCTTTCTCGATAGATAGGAGGGCAAGCCTGTAGTCAAAATGGATATCAGCTATAAGGGGAATACCTATAGCTCTCTTTATTACGGCAAGGGCTTCTGCAGCATCCCTGTCAGGCACAGCAACCCGCACCACCTCGCACCCTGCCTCTTCAAGCCTCTTTATCTGTGCAACAGTAGCCTCTGCGTCTCTTGTATCTGTGTTGGTCATGGATTGAACTACAACAGGGGCATCGCCGCCTATCAGAACATTGCCAACCCTTATTTGCCGTGTCTTTCTACGCTTCATCTTTCACCTGAAAATGACCTTTCAAATCCCCCCTTACCCCATAATCCCCCTAAATCCCCCTTTAAAAAAGGGGGACTTTTACCCCCCTTTTCTAAAGGGGCTGGGTTCCCGTTGCTGCGAAGCATTGCAACGGGAAGGGGGGGATTATTTTCATCCTCCTTTGTGAGCCATGGCTCATGACGGTTCATCTGAAAATAACCCCACCCTCACCCTTACCCTCTCCCTGAGGGAGAGGGGATTGATTTTCAAGTTCCTACTTTCTTATATCGAATTCAAACTCTTCTTCAAACCCGTCAAGCTCAACCCTCAACCGCAAATTCTTTCCATATGTAACAGCCTTCCTGAAATAGACAAAACCCCTCACCTGGGAGTTGGGATATATTACAGTCTCCGGAAGGGCAAGTATGGATATGTTGCTGAATGGCCTTCTTATATAGGAAGGGACTTCAAACCCGTATGTGTATGGCGGTTTAGTCTCTTCAAATCTGAAGAATATATCAGGGTATCTATTGCCATAAAGCTCTCTTGCGGCCATCATATACTCTACCCCCTCCGGTGGGACAGCCTCAAATTGATTTCCATGTTCATCAAAAAGCACAAGTCCGCCGTATTGGACAGATACCTTCTCACCGGTATTATTTCTTATAAGAAGCAAAAAGGGGGTAAAATAATCATTCAAAGAATATGGCGGGTACCGCCATTCTTCACTTTGTATAGATACCTTTATCCCCCCTTTCTCCCTGGTAATAATGTTAGACTCTAAATCAATCAGCCCAGGCTGCTCAGATTTAGGAATGATCTTTGGCGCACAGGCTGCAATGGCTGCAATGGAGGCACAAAGGAGAACAGGCAACACATATATAAATTTATTGCAGGACTTCATGTTATTTAATCCCCCCTTTCCCCAGGTCTCTTAAACTATCCAGCTCCATACTGTAACGATCCTCCTCTATCCTGACATTATCAATCATTTCTATTATATCTTTCACCTCATCCTTTGAAAGGATATCATACTCTTTTTTATCAACCGCCTCTATAAATCTTTCACCAAGCTCTCTGTAGAGACCGGATAAACGGCTCCTGACCTTAAAAATATCAAGTCTGAATTTAACCATGTCCATCTCTGTCATTGTCTTAAGAAATAGAGATGTCCCTTCCTTTCTCAGGACTGAGACCCCCTCTGAGAGATCATGCTGAATTTTGCTGAGTATATCCATGCAATGGATATTACATCTTTGAATAGATAAAATCAAGGCACATGGAACATCGTAACTTCTCAATAAGTTGATGTAATGTATGCTGTCATTCCCGAATGTTTCTATCGGGAATCCAGAGTCCTGTCAACATTGAAATTAGATTCCCGCTTAAAACTGCGGGAATGACAAACTTCAAACTACCTCAACTTATTGAGAAGTTACGGAAAATCAACTCACTGTTGCCAGTTTCAACTTATCCTTCCACCTTCGCTCTGTAACGTTCCTCAGCGCCCTGTTTTCCGCCCTTTCCATGACCGGGTCTTTCATGACAAGTTCAAACGCCTCTTTCCTTGCGGCCTCCAATATCTTTGCATCCCTTAAGATATTGGCCACCTTCAGTTCAGGAATCCCTGACTGTCTCGTCCCAAAAAACTCACCGGGCCCCCTGATTGATAAATCCTCCTCTGCTATCCTGAACCCGTTGTTTGTCCTCTCCATGGCATTGAGTCTGCATCTGCCTTCTTCTGTGATATTCCCTTCCGTAAGTAGGAGGCAGTAAGACTTGCCTCCTCCTCTCCCAACCCTTCCACGCAGTTGATGAAGCTGAGACAGACCGAACCTCTCGGCATGTTCTATAACCATCACCGTTGCATTAGGGACATCTACACCCACTTCCACAACGGTAGTGGAGACAAGGACATGTGTCTCATTTTTCTTAAATCTCTCCATAATCTTCTCTTTTTCAGCAAAGCTCATCCTCCCGTGAAGAAGACCTACATTATGCCGCTGGAAGGATTTTTGTAGCCTTTCCGCCATCTCTGTGGCCCCCTTCAGATCAACCTTTTCAGATTCCTCCACGAGCGGGTATACAACATACGCCTGTCTCCCCTTATTAAGTTCCTCCTGCATTATATAGTATGCATCCCTCCTGCTCTCACCATAAAGCCATCTTGTCACAGCCGGCATACGCCCCGGAGGAAGTTCGTCTATTATAGATAGATTAAGGTCTCCATAGACGGTAAGGGAGAGCGTACGGGGTATCGGCGTGGCGGTCATGATAAGTACGTCCGGGTTATATCCCTTCTCCTTAAGTGCAGCCCTCTGAAGCACGCCGAATTTGTGCTGTTCATCAATCACTGTAAACCCTAAACGGTTAAACCGGACGCCTTCTTCGAGGAGTGCATGTGTGCCTATCACAATGCCGGCCCCCCCGCTTGCAATATCAGATAAGACAGCAACTTTATCTCTCGACCTTGCACCGCTTGTAAGGATACACGATGAAATACCAAGTTGGTCTAAATATCTCTTGATATTCCGGTAGTGCTGTTCCGCTAACACCTCAGTCGGGGCCATCAGGGCAGCCTGATACCCATTTTCCACTGCAATAAGCATTGCGCTAAGCGCTACTGCAGTCTTCCCGCACCCCACATCCCCCTGCAGCAGCCTGTTCATGGGATGCGGATCCGCCATATCAGCTTTTATTTCATTGATAACCCTCTGTTGGGATGGGGTAAGTTTATAAGGGAGGATGGAGGAGAGCTTATCAAGTAAAACACCGTTTGCATTGAATGCGATACCTCTCTCTTTATCTGTTGACATCTTTTTCATTGCCAGTCCTATCTCCAGGAGAAAGAACTCTTCAAAAGAGAGCCTCTTATGCGCCCTCGTCTCTCCACTGTTCAGATCGTCAACACTGTTCCCCTCAGGAGGGAAGTGTATGGCATTTATGGCCTCGCCCAAAACAGGGAGGCGGTACTTGTCAAGCATGTCCGTCGAAATTATTTCAGGTATGCTGCATGTATCAAGGACTCCCCTGATTATGTTCCTCATAACCTTCTGTGAAAGTCCGCTTGTTACATGGTATATGGGGACTATCCTGCCTGTGTGTATAAGGGCGTTATCCCCGGGGCTGATAATCTCAAATTCCGGGCCCTCTATATATAGTCCATATCCGTAATGGTCTGCCTTTACCTGTCCATTTAAGACAACCATGCTCCCCTTCTTTAAGACATCTTTCAAAAAGGCCTGATTGAACCACTTTGCTGTAATATGTCCCGAACTATCCCCGATGGCAACCTCAAATATCTTTTTTTTCTGTCTTGGTGTGATTACAACTCTTGTTGATAATATTTCCCCCTGAACCGTCTGATGAAGATCGCCGCAGTATTGAGATATCTCGCTTATAGGTTTTATGTTACTCCTGTCCTCGTACCTGAAGGGGATGTAATACAGGAGGTCTTCTACCGTAAATATACCCAGTCTGTTAAGCAGTTTTGCCCGTGCAGGGCCTACGCCCTTTATATACTGGATATCTTTGTAAAGGTCCATGATTGCTCTTGCTTTTTATGCCTAACCTATGATAATCTATCAAAACGTTGTATACAAGTTTTTAAATCAGGAGGTGTAAAGTGGCCAGGGAATGTTCAATATGCGGTAAGAGAAGGCGTTCAGGGAATAACGTCAGTCATGCAAATAATAGGACGAAGAGGGTGTTTAGACCAAACCTGCAGAGGGTACGGGTGATTATCAATACAGCGCCAA
>JACRGZ010000035.1 GCA_016234155.1 Nitrospirota bacterium
GCAAAATTACAGAGGCTCTTGCAAAACTCTATGTCATCCCCGAAATCTTCTATCGGGGATATGATTTTCTGTAATAAAACACTAGATTCCCGCTAAAACCATGCGGGAATGACAACATTTTTATACTTTTGCAAGAGCCTCTTAGTATATTTTTGCATTTTGAATTGCAATTTTTAATTTTCCTCTTTGAATTTTAAATTTTATTAAGATTAAGTAAACTATCCCGCCCAAAATACCATCAAATATGGCCTGTGGTATGGCTATATGTAAAAAATCACCGGGGAATTTTGCCGTCCCCAAAAAGATGAGTATGAAGAAAATAACAATACCCTGAACAAGTGATACAATAAAGATCAACCCCATATGTAACAATGCCCCCGGATTATGAACCCATCTGCCGATGGTGCCTGCAAGATAACCTGCAAAAGATTTTGAAAAGATATTACTGTACACGGGTCCTGCCGATGTTATATCGAGGAGAAAGCCGAGCGCTGCACCTATAAGTCCGCCGCGTACATCGCCCTTTAATATCCCTGAGAAATATACAGTAATGAGTATAAAATCAGGGCGTATACCGCCCACAACAACAGGGTTCAGGATACTCCCCTGAAATGCCGCAAGGAGTGCAATAAATATAAACCACACTAATATCCTCAATCCCCTTTACCCCCCTTAAGAAGGAGGTCAATCTCAGGTGGCCGGGAGGATTTTATAACCATGACCTCTCTCACCTTCGAAAGATCAACCCCTGGTGTCAGCTCAATCGTTTGAAACAGTCTGTTCCGGGGCCTTTCAACCTTACTGATACTCCCTATCGGGATTCCACCGGGGAATACACCGTCAGTCCCTGATGTAAGGACGATGTCACCACTCTGTACATCTGCGTCTATCATAATATAGTTAAGCCTCAATATCCTGTCTTCCCGTCCCTCTGCGATGCCTTCGTTCCGTGTGCGCTGTATCAATCCGGCTATAGCGCTGTTTCTGTCTGAGAAAAGCAACACCCTTGAGTAGCCGGGCGCCGTCTTTACTATCCTCCCTACAACACCATCTGCTGTTATGACTCCCATATTCGGCCTGATCCCGTCTTTCACCCCCTTATTTATTACAACTGCACTATACCAGTTGGCAGGATCCTTTGCTATAATGCTCGCTGCAACGTACTCTGAATTTAATGTATCCCTCATCTTCAGGAGTTCCATAAGCCTATCGCCTGCTAATGCATTTTCTTTAAGATAGATTGCCTCTGAGCGGAGCCTTTTTACCTCATCAGTGAGCCGTTGGTTCTCTTCCTGCACACCCACAAGATTGATATACTTATTCCATGTAACTGAGATACCTTTATCTATGAGACCGAAGCCTGATTGGACAAAGCCGATAGCGGCTGCAAATGGCCTCTCAAACATGTAATATCCGGGGTTTTGTTTTATCTCGGGCGATAGTAATACAAAGATCCCGATAAGGAGGATAAAGGCGATTAAGATCTTTTTATTTGCAGTAAGGAATCTGAACACGCCTACCGTTCTGCCGCCTACTGGGTAAGCACAGAGACCTTTCTCAAGAGGTCTATCTCATCCAGTACCTTGCCTGTCCCCATGACAACAGTCGTCAGAGGATTTTCCACGGTTATTATCGGGAGGTTTACCTCCTCCCTGAGGCGTAAGTCTAAACCCCTGAGGAGGGAGCCGCCTCCGGCAATGACGATACCGCGGTCTATTATGTCTGCAGCGAGTTCCGGCGGGGTATTCTCCAGCGCCACCTTTACAGCATCGACGATTGCACTTACAGGCTCTTCCAATGCCTCACGTATCTCATCGCTGTTAACCTCCAGGGTCTTTGGTATACCGCTTATAAGGTCACGTCCCTTTATTGCCATGGTAAGCTTTGCGTCCATAGGGTAAGCAGAACCGAGTTCCATCTTTATTATCTCAGCCATATGGTCACCAATGAGGAGGTTATATTTCCGCTTGATATAGGAGAGGATTGACTCATCCATCTTATCCCCGGCAATTCGTACAGAATCGCTATAGACTATTCCTGCAAGGGATATTACGGCAATATCAGTCGTCCCCCCGCCAATATCCACCACCATATTGCCGGACGGCTCTGTTATCGGGAGGCCGGCGCCTATGGCAGCGGCTATCGGCTGCTCTATAAGATAGACCTCACGGGCCCCTGCCAGCTCTGCAGAGTCACGGACGGCCCTCTGTTCTACCTGCGTAATCTTTGCGGGTATGCCGATTATTACCCTGGGACTGACAAATGCCTTTCTGTTGTGGGCACTCATTATGAAGTGGCTCAGCATCTTCTCTGTCACATCAAAGTCCGCTATGACCCCGTCTTTGATAGGCCTGATGGCCACAATGTTTCCAGGTGTCCTGCCGAGCATCCTCTTTGCATCCGCGCCGACTGCAAGTACCTTCCCGCTCTTCTTCTCAATAGCGACCACTGACGGCTCATTACAAACTATACCCTTGCCCTTTACATAGACGAGGGTACTTGACGTACCTAAGTCAATGGCCAGATCAGTTGAAAACCATCCAAGGATATTACTTAACAATTTTGGTGCCTCCGTTCTCTATTATAAATGTCTTAGCCAATTCGTCGCCTATCCTCAGGCCCTTCTCATTACCTACAATAACCAGCCCTTCCACTGCATATAGTATAAGTGTGAATAGCCAGCCGATATAGGGTATAAAAAAAAAGAGATAACCTGCTGCTATCGTCAAATTCCTCAATATTGAGTCCCTGTAGGTGCACAGTTCACCATCTGCTTTGATAGTCCTGAGCTTTATGATCTTTTTACCGAGACTCCTTCCGTCAAAGAACCCATCTGCAATCAGCAGGTATGTGAGGCCTGCGAAAAACCCTACAGGGTGTAACAACTTTGATAAGGCAGCGGCTATGATCAGGTCAATAAAACGGGCTACAAATCTGTTGAGGATATTTGCCTTCCTGTACTCCGGAGCAGTTGCCTCTTCTGACTCCTGGGTATTTACCTCTTCTGCCATATCGGGCATTAATAGGAGAACTCCAGCAAAACCATATTATTATAACAGAGTATTATTTTATTTCAACTTAATCAATCATCCCCCCTTTAATAAAGGGGGGTTAATCAATCATCCCCCCTTTAATAAAGGGGGGTAAGGGGGGATTTATATCTTTGCTCCTCGAAGAAGTCCTGGAGGATCTTACGGCACACATCTTCTCTAATACCGGATACTATCTCTACCCTGTGGTTGAGCGAGGGTTCCTGCAGGATCTGAAATACAGAGCCCCCCCCTCCACCTTTGGAGTCGTTTGCCCCCCAGATGATGAGTGGGATCCTTGCAAGGACAATGGCGCCGGCGCACATGGCACACGGCTCTATTGTAACATAGAGGGTAACGTCTGTAAGACGCCATCTGTTTAGCCTTGTGGATGCCTCTTTTATAACAAGCAGCTCCGCATGTGCAGTGGGGTCATTGAGCGCCTCACGCAGGTTGTGCCCCATCGCTATTACCTCATCACCAATCACAACTGCTGCCCCCACAGGGACCTCCCCTTCAGCAGTCGCCTGCTTTGCCTCCTCAATAGCTATGTCCATGAATCTTTCATATGACATCAAATTGAGATTAGAGGAAAACCCTTTTAGTGTCAAGGAATTCCTATTTTTTATATCCTCCCCCCATTGTGGGGGAGGACAAAGGTGGGGGGGGACCCTTGCATCACAAATGATAAACTATTACCCTATAGTTGATGATGCAGATAACAGAAGACACATTCGAACATCTTTTACAGATTGTCAGAGAATCTCCCATGATTGCCCTGCGGGATGTTACCTTTATAGACCCCTATGGCATGGTCGGCATCCTTGAGATTGGCGAAACACTCATGAACACCAGGCCTACAAAGGACAATGAAAATCCCTCCCCCCTTGTGGGGGAGGGTAAGGGTGGGGGGGAAACTATTTATCTCCCAGAGTCAGAAGAAGTCCTCAAATACCTCGAAAGGATGGACTTCTTCAAGTTTGCCGGCAGATACTTCAGACTTGAGCCATCTATACCAGAGTTATCTGACAGGTATCTTAGAAGTTCCTATTCTGATGTATTGCTTGAGATCACGCCAATAGAAAAGTCAGACGACATCCATTTCATAGTCGGAAGAGTAAAAGAGTGTGCCCATGCCATCCTTACACGACATCTCCACTATGATGACCGGGCAATCAACAGTTTTATAGTAGCCCTTTCAGAGGTATGCCAGAATATCATCGAGCACAGTGAAGCAAAAGGGTTTGTGGGGATACAGAAGTATCGTTTCCAGACCATGGGTAAAAATGTTGTGAAGATTGCAGTCATGGATACCGGTATCGGCTTCAGGAAATCGTTATCAGAGAGATTTTCATTAAAAAATGACCTCCAGGCTATTGAAAAGGCACTCCTTCACGGCGCATCTCGATATGCTGATGAGGGGAGGGGACACGGACTCGCTGCTGTTAAGCGCTTTGTCAACCAATGGAATGGCAAACTCTCCATCCGCTCAGGGAGAGCGAGATTGTCAATAATCCCTGATTGGGCGTGGGGAAAGGAAAAGGATGTCCACCTTGCCTATTTTCCAGGAGCCCAGATAAACATAATGCTACCTGAGATGTAATTACACAATTCTGCTAAATTTTTAGATGACACCAAAAAAATAGACACCAAAAAAATAGTTGACACCACTTAAAAAATCTTTATCATTTATAATAAATCTCGCCACATAATCAACAGCCTGTTGTAAATTAAGGGGGGACGGCCATATAAGCTGATGCCGTGATAGAAAGATGTGCACAGAAAACAGGGCATTACTAGGCATCAAGTACACAGCATTTGGTCATGAAAAAAGGGATTTATTTATTACACAATAGCAACATGCCATGATATCTCCTATTTGGTTTCATGGAATTTTGAACATTTAGTTAAGGTAAAGACGAGAAAAACTGTAAACTTGGTCAATATTTTAGAAGGATACAAAGATATTGAAATCGTATCTCCACAGGAATTATGAGGAAGCCACTATGAAAAAGATAGAATATTTTGATTATCAAAAAGTTGCCAAAGACATGAAGATGCCAGTTTCAATTCTTAAGAAAATAGAAAAAGAAGTAGCGGCTGAGTTTCCTGAGGATAAAATGATGTTTGAACTTCATGTTCTAAGAGCAATAAGAAGCGGTTATTGGAAAAAAGCAGCAGCTTAATAAAAGCCGGTCCCGCAACTCAGATGATATAGCGGAAATTACAAACATCCAAACTCTATGTGCTTCTGCGATATATGAAATACAAAATATTTAAAGTAGCGTACAACAATAAAATCCAGCGGATGGCTGATAGCAACCGCTGATTTAAGTCGTTATGCCAAACCATTTCAATGTCGAGTCACTATGAACGGACTGATTAAATCGCTCATCAAATTCCTATCCCTCACAGCAGTATTGGTGTTTGTAGGAATTTCCCTATCACATGCTGCTGAGTTGCA